>JBEDFG010000035.1:0-10220 GCA_041175285.1 Bacteroidota bacterium
TTGATGTTGACAGGTTCTTTGTCAACAAAGACGATTGTGGAGACCCAACAAGCTGGTCATTGGAACATCTTGCAACAGCCATTGGGCTTTTTGATTTTTTTAATTTGTGCGTTTGCGGAATGTAATCGTACGCCTTTTGACTTACCTGAGTGTGAGACGGAATTAATTGGGGGTTACCATACGGAGTATTCGTCGATGAAACTCGGTTTTTATCTGTTCGCGGAATACATTAACATGTTTATTTCGGGTGCGGTCATGGCGACTTTGTTCTTTGGAGGTTACGATTATCCAGGATATGCTTTGGTAGCTGGTCAGTTTGGAACAACTGTTGCTGCATTTGTAGGAATGGGTGCGTTGGTAGGAAAATCTTTATTGTTTGTATTTGTATTTATGTGGGTGCGCTGGACGCTACCACGTTTCCGTTATGATCAATTAATGGGCTTAGGCTGGACAGGTTTAATTCCTTTGTCTATGTTCAATGTGGTCGTGACTGGATTTGGTATTTTAATTGGCCAGCCAATTTTGGCGGGTATTGGGGGAGTCGTGATTTTACTCGCTGGCTTATTCCTAAATGATGCGATCTTTAGAAAGAAAAAAATAGCTTAGGTATATGAAATTAAGCAATAAAACAAAGGTAATCGAGCAAGGTGAAATGACCTTAGCAGAGCGTATGTATCTTCCTGCGATCGTGGGTGGAATGGCAACGACGCTTAAGCACTTTTTCTCGAAGCCGGTAACCATTCGTTACCCAGAGCAAACTCGTTATTTAGGGCCTATTTACCGTGGCCAACATATCTTAAAACGTGACGAGCAGGGAGCTGAGCGTTGCACAGCTTGTGGTTTATGCGCCGTTGCGTGTCCAGCTGAAGCCATTTCGATGGTTGCCGAGGAGCGTAAGGCAGGGGAGGAGACCTTGTATCGCGAGGAAAAATATGCCAAAGTTTACGAGATCAATATGTTACGTTGCATCTTCTGCGGCTTGTGTGAAGAAGCTTGCCCGAAAGAAGCTATCTTTTTACGCCATGATACGATGGTTCCCGTGTTTAGTACTCGGGATGAAGTTATTTATGGCAAAGATAAATTAGTTGAAAAAATGGATCAGCGCTATTTGCGTGATGGTTGGAAATAATAACCCTATGGAGATTTCAAATATTTGGTACTTTTTATCAGGATTGACTTTATTAAGCGCCCTGATGGTTGTTTTAGCCAAAAACCCGATTCACTCGGTTTTATATTTGGTGTTTACTTTTTTCTGCATTTCAGGACACTACGTGTTGTTGAACGCTCAGTTTTTAATGGCGGTCAATATTATCGTATATGCTGGAGCGATCATGGTATTATTTCTTTTCGTGATCATGATGTTGGACTTGCGTAAAAATAAACCTGAGTCAAAAACCTCGTTGACGAAATTAGCTGGTGTCATTGTTTCAGGGGTGCTTTTAGTCATTTTAGTGGCTGCATTCCACAAAAACAATTTACCTGCACCTTCGTCTGAAACCGTTGGTTTTTCATCGCAAACTGGAATGGTGGAAAATTTAGGTAAGATCTTGTACTCTGAATATTTATTACCTTTTGAATTGGTATCTATCTTGTTCTTCGTAGCGATGGTGGGTGCTGTACTTTTGGGAAAAAGAGAAGCCGGCGAACGTAATTTCTAGTCGTTTGTACACATAAAAAAAGCGAGCTCTTTCGGGCTCGCTTTTTTGTTTTTTAGAATAGATCAACTTGTTTACTTCTTCTTTTTAGCGCCAAATGTGCGATCAAATATGCCTAGTTTTAGGCCAACCTGTCCTGAGAATCCTTGCATGTCTGAGGTGCTATTTTCTCCCAAAGCAAAACGGTAATTAGCAGCCGTGAATAATCGTACGTTCTTTAAGACGTTAAGTTCCAACTGAACTCCTGGTTGAATACCCAAGGCTTTCGGTCCGCGGAATCCCATCCCTGCATCATCGCGATCACGGAAATCATGGCGATCATGGCGAATTCGTAAACCACCTGGTCCCATGGCTTGTGGATCTGGGATAGCCGTTGGATCTTCTAAGCGCATTTGCTTTGCACTAATTGCTCCGATCGCTAAAGGGAAGCTTACATGGATTAGTGAATTTGCTTTTGGCGTGTAAGCTACTGTGAAAGCATGAAAGGCTTGTGGTGCTTTTGCTGAGTTTTCATCACGTGTAGTGCGTAGAAAACTGGCGCCAATTTCCCATTTATTATTCAAATGTAAAGCCGCAGATAATCCTGCTTGCGTACCTATTTGACCAAACTGAACAATGGGAGAAACACTAAGTCCAAAAGATTTAATCGGACTCTTAGGAGATGAGCTAAAAAGCGTTTTCGCTTTTTCGGAAGCGCTGCTGTCTTTTTTAATAACAATGGGAGAACTAAGGGATTCTTGGGCTTGCGCATTTGCGGCAAATAATCCAAGGCATAAGGCTGTTAGGCGGATTGAATTTAGCATAGGTGTGTTTTATTTTTTCGAAAGCTAAGTTTACGAATTTATTTTACCAAAGTCATTCGATGTAAATTAGCATTCTGAGGACTAACGAATGGAATGAGGCGATTAGTATATTTAGGGCCAAATATAGTCGTTATCTTGGACTTGGTCGACCGAATTTAGTCGTAGGTATTTTGAGTTTTCAAATTGGTAGCTTATGGCTAGCTTTGTAACAATAATTTCAATGTATGTGGATTGCCTGGAATATTCCCAAAACTAAGCAGACGTTTAAAGTACTTTTTAATCTCATCCTGTGGGGCTTGTGGATTGGCTTACCTTTAATTAGCCCAGCGCATCAAAATCACCATACCGAATCTGGACCTATTCGTGATCCAGAGTTTTCCGAGCATATCTGGTTGGAGCTTCTGACGATCGTTCCTCTCTTCTATATCATCACTTTATTTTTAGTTCCTATCATCTTCAAACGTTGGGGTGTGTATATCTATTTTGGCGTCTTGTTTTTGTTTATTGCCCTGTTTTTTGGCATTCAGTCGCTCTATCATATTTACTATATGCCATTTGATGTGCATAAGGATTTCTTTGATTTTAGAGGCATATTCCCTTTGATTATGATCTCGGGGATAGGGTCAACGTATGGATTATTGTTGGAGTTCATCGATTTTGAAGGTAAGCGTGAAGAGCGCTTAAATGAGCAGATGAAATCGGAGCTTTCATTCTTGCGTTCGCAAATCAGCCCCCATTTTATCTTCAATATTTTAAATAGCATTGTGTATTTGATTCGCACGAAAGCGGATAAGCAAGCGGAGGATGTTACGATTCGATTGTCATCTTTAATGCGTTACATGTTATACGATTCAGACCAAAGCATGGTTCCGCTGGAACGTGAATTGGAATACTTGCGCAATTACATTGATTTACAACACATGCGATTTGATGGTGATGTGGCGATTGATTTTCAGATTGATGGCACGATACGAGCCTGCACCATCGAACCGATGCTCTTAATTCCTTTCGTGGAAAATGCATTCAAACATGGGGTTTCACTTGTACAAGATCCGATTATCAAGGTTTATTTTAGTATTGATCATGGTCATTTGATTTTCATGGTGGAGAATAAGATTGGGCAAATACCAGATGAGTCAAAAGAGGCTAACTCAGGTATCGGGATGAAAAATGTGCTTCGTCGTTTAGAGTTATTATATCCTAAAAAACATCAGATTCAAGTGACAAACACGGGTGAAACCTTCCGTGTTGATTTAGCAATCAGTCTGCATCAAAATTAGTAAACCATGGAAAAGATGAAATGTGTCGTTGTGGACGACGAAAATATGGGAAGAAAATTATTGGAGGAGAATGTCCGTCAAATACCTTTTCTTGATTTAGTTGCATCCTGTAAAAATGCTTTCGAAGCCATGGAGGTTTTACAAACCCAAGAAGTTGATTTGATTTTCTTGGATATTCAAATGCCTGGGATGTTAGGTACTCAGTTCCTACAAACCCTTAAAAAACGTCCGCTCGTCATTTTTGTCACAGCCTATGATAATTATGCTGTGGAAAGTTATCAACTGGATGCCGTGGATTATTTGATGAAACCCACGAGTTTAGAGCGCTTTTCATTGGCGGCTAATAAGGCATATCATTTGTTCCAACAATCGCAATCGAATTCTTCATCTGTAGCCGCTGCTGCTCCCGCTGTGCCATTGGAAGATTTCTTTTTTGCCAACGTTGAATATTCACTTGTTCGAATTACGATTCCAAATGTGACGCACATCGAAGGTTTAAAAGATTACGTTAAAATATTTATAGAAGGCGAGAAACGGCCTATTTTGACGAAAATGACCATGAAGGCGTTAGAAGCTAAAGTTGTTCCTCATGGATTTATGCGCGTGCACAAATCGTTTATTGTCAATTTGCGAAAGGTAGAATCGATCAAACAATTGCGCATCAAAATAGGGACGTTTGACATTCCTGTTAGTGATACGCATGCGGCAGAACTACTAGAAAAGTTGAATTATTCCCGCCCTAGTTAAAGGTGAGTTTAAGCCCTAAACTGAAATTTCTTCCAGCAGAAGCGTTAAAGTAACGTCCGCCCACTGCATTTAAATCAGGTCCAGAGCTATAGACCACATCACCTAAATTTTCCGCACTTAGCCAAACATTCCATATGCCCCGTTGGTATTCAATCTTTGAATTCCACAGGTGATAGGCTGGCAATTGATCCGTATTTGCATCGTTTAAATAGAGCTTATCCGTGTAAATGAATTGCACGTGCCACTTCACCCACGGCGAAAATGCGTAACTCACCGTACTTGCATGTTGAAACGGACTCGTTCCCGTCAAACGATTTCCAGAAAAGTCTTTCGTCGCATTTTGATAGTTTACAAATCGGAAGTTTTGGATTGTCTCTGCATGTATCAATTCAAGGTCTGGACTTAGTTTCCATAGATGACTTAATTCAATCCCCTGCTGGCGTGTCTTACCCACATTACTAAAGTAATCAGAGCCATCTGCAGCCCGTCGAATCACAATCGTTTCATCTAGGTCAAATTGGTATAGACTTAGGTTCCATTGGAGAAAGGAGGTGTTTCCGCGCCAACTGACCTCTTTGTTCCAGCCTTTTTCTGCGCGAAGTGACGTGTTAATGATTCCGGTAGAAGGGCGCATTTCGGATATGCTAGGAGGCGAATATCCATGAACCACTTTGAAGACAACGTTTTGTCGTGGAGTCAACTGATGCAAGACCGCAATTCGGGGTGAGAAAATCCCTTCATTACCCACATATGCAGTCCAAAATTGATTGTAGCTTCCGGCGAGTGTCACTTGCCAACGGTCATGAATTTTATATTCAGCCTGCATAAATAAACTTCCAGTTTGTAAGCTGGTGTTTTGGGTAAATTGCAGGGTGTCTTTCATTCCTTTTCGATTACCAAATGTTTGGCTATCAAATGTTCCTGCTTGAAACTCTAAACCCGCATCTATGCTAAGTGCTTCTTTTTTATAATGAACCACATTCCGACTACTATAATTAGGCTCTTTTCGTATTTCGTAATTACGAATGGTCGGGTTTTCAATCGAATTTAATTGAACCGATTGATTGGTTGTGAAACTCAAATTTTCATTCCATTGACTGCTTAATTGGACACCTAATCCAAATGTTCGCAATCGGAAAGTGGCTTGTTGGTCCACAGCACTTAAAAATGCACCCGCAGCTGGCCTGGCTTGTATTGGATCTGTTTGATATTGCTTAAGCGTTAGACCTCCAGGAGTTTGATAGGTCACACGGCCATAATAGGTGGTTAGGTCAAGCTGTGTATTCCGACTTAATTCTTTGTGGTATTCATAGGATATCCATTGTTTATTGATATCTGATTGTTTCCGATAGCCATTTTGATCCCAATAACTGGCAAACACGCGGTGCCCATCTGTTTGAATATCCCAGCTTTGCTTATATCCACCGAGGCTGTTGGCTATTTCCTGATGAATGATTTTTTTCTGGATTGCATTAGGGCTGTTGAATAGCAAGACGCCACCTGTACCAGCACCATATAAACCACCGCTGGGACCTTTGATAATGGTTAATTGATTAAATAAATCGGGATCGATGAGAGATAAATAGGTATTATTTCCCGCATCAGTTAGGGGCATTTGATTCCAATATACTTTGACATTTCGTACACCAAAAGGTGCTCGTAACGCACTTCCACGGATCGCCATGCGGTAGGAGCCCGGAGATCTTTCTTCCATGCGGACGCCAGCTTGCGCGTTAAGTCCAGACACAAAGCTGGTCGTGTTTGTGCGTGTTAAGGATTTGGAATCTAGCATGGTAATCGCATCAGGACTGGAAAAGCTCGACTTTTTTTGTTCAAATACACGTACTTCCACTTCGTTCAGTTCCGTGGTTTTAAGCGTACTGTCGGCACTAAAACTCAAAAAACTGAAAAATAAAGAAAGAAGCATATCAGAAAAAGTAAGTTATTTGGGCACTCGTGGATTGTAATGGAGCAAAGGGAGCACCATATTTAATTTGCTCATAATCAAACCCCAATGCCCACTTAGGGAGTCTGAATTCCAAACTTGCCTGGTAGCCTAATTGATTTGAGAGTTTTTGGCTTTGGTCTTTTCCCCATTGATGCATGCTTTCAGATCGTAAAATGGGTTCAAATACTTTGGCTTGAATGGTGGTTTTAATTTTACCATTCGATCTAAATCCCAAACCAGCTCTTAATCCATGCATGGTGAATTTTTCTTCGGAGGTGAAATAACCTTTGGTAGAACTTGTCTTTTTCGCCATGCTGACGCTGTAAATACTAGTCGAAGCAAAAATGCCTGATTTTGTAAATCTATTCAGGCCGATTTCACCTTTTCCTCCTCTAAATGCGACGTGGTGATTATCGATGGTAGAGCTTTGTAGGTTTCCGATAATCGTTAGTTGGCCAAATAGCTGCGTCGGTTTACCTGGTTTTTGAAATTGTAAATAGGCACCTGCATTTAGGCTTGTTTGGCTTTGCGACCAATTTAATTGGCTAGTACCTAAACTAGTAGCAAAATGAAATTTTTGCCCATAGCTGGTCGACACATAAACACAGGTAAATATAAGGACGAGGTAAGATTTCATTTGGTGCAATATACCATGCTTACCAATATTTTCCACCTTTTTTTAGGGCAAATCGGACGCCGCGCACGAAAATCCATACGTGAGCGAATAAGGTAGGAATTAAACCAAAGTGGCTTTGCATAACTTGGAAGCGTTCTTTCCACGATTTTTTCAGATTTTGAACGGAGGCTCCACCCATGAGGTACCGACAAATCGGGTCAGCTAGTAGCACCGTATTTTGGCTTAACTTCAAGCATTTTATTTCCCAATCAATATCTGAGCTCAATTGATATTCTAAATTATATCTTGGCGCTAGGTCGCGTTTGACAATAAACGATTGATGACAAATGACCATTCCTTTTTTAAAGGATTTCCAGGTGAGTTTGGCGGGAATTTGATGAGGAGTGACGACGCTGCGTAGGCCTATTTCTTCCCCTTCCATGTTGACAAACATGGCGTCCCCAGCGAGAATATCTGGATTTTTATTTAACGCAGTTAATATATGTTCAAGTGTATTTTTCGATGCAAATGTGTCCCCAGCATTCAAAAATAGCACATATTCACCGTTGACTACCTGCAGTCCTTTATTCATGGCATCGTAAATACCTTGATCTTTTTCGGAGATTAATTGATCGATTTGTTGGCGATATTTTTCGATCAACGCTAGTGTTCCATCTTTCGATGCCCCATCAATCACCACATATTCAATCGCTGAACGGTGACCTTGTTCCAAGATGCTTTGGATGGTACGTTCCAGGTATTTTTCAGCCTGGTATGTAATCGTGATGATACTAAGCTTGGCTGCCATCTGGAAGGTATTTTAGGTAAAGTGCGCTGTGCTTTGCTGCGATGATATCATCTTGATAAGTTGTAAGCACTTTTTGTCTGGCGGCAACATGTGGCGCATGCGTCAAAGACCATTGAATTCCTTTGGCCAAGTCATTCGCCGAGAGGTATTCAGCCACATATCCATTTAGCTGATGGTCAATCATTTCAGGGATGCCACCTACTTGAAAGCCCACACAAGGCGTTCCACAGGCCATGGCCTCCATGATGGTGTTGGGTAAATTTTCCTCCAATGACGGCGTGATAAATACATCTGCAGCCGAATAAATCTCACGCATTTTTGCCGGATCTGTGATATGTCCCCATGCGGTGCTCGGAAGAGGTAGGGCATTGATTTCGGAAATGTCAAGGACATTGCCCACAATTAATAATTCGGTGTTTTTGACAGCCGCTGGATTTTCGTTTTGCCAAATCTGTAAGGCTTCTTTCAGATAGGCGAAACCTTTCGTAGGTGTATTGACCCGCATGGCAACAAATAGAATGTATTGCTTATCGGGATTAAGATGGAGCGATTTTTTTGCATTTTCTTCTCGTTGAAAGAAGTTGGTGTCAATCGCATTTGGAATCGAATCAATGCTGTGGTAGGCAAGGATCGTGCTTTTCTCAGCACGGGATTTTAGCCAGTCACTGCAGGTGATGATGTGTAAATTGGGGTAGTCAAATGCATATATTTTATCTGCCCACATGCGGTGAGAGATATCCCAGCGTTCGGGTTTATGGACAAATTTACATGACCCACAATTGGTTTGAAAATTCTCACAATCTCCACTGTGGTGACATCCTCCTGTAAATGCCCACATATCATGCAAGGTCCAAATAAGGGGTTTCCCTAATTTGAGTAATTGCTCAATATTTTTGATAGAAAGGAATCCAAAGTTGACCCAATGCAAATGAATAATATCAGCCTTTTTAATGGCCGGATGTTGGCTAATATCTTGTCCGATTAAACCTGGATTGAATAGGAAACGGATGGATTTGCTTTTTTCATTTGGTAGAAAATAGAGGCGTTCCAAGATGAAACGAATCCAGTTTCCCAGTTTAGCCCAAAGGCCTTTTCGAATTAATTCAGACCCATCATTTCCTGATCTTTCCTGAACTAAATAGGTTACTTGATGGCCAGCTTTTTCAAGCGCTTGCTGGAGCCGTCCCGCAGCAATTCCGGCACCACCATTTTGGTTGTGGTAGGAAAGGAGGACGATATTGAGCGCTTTTGACATTAGGCCTTGAAAATCTGGTCAATACTTTGGGCGATGCGTTCCGCGGCTTTTCCATCCCAAAGTGGTGGAATTTGACCTTTTTTGCTATTTCCTTGTAGGATTTCTAAGAGAGCTTGATATGTTTTGTCAGGATCTAAGTCGGCCAATAATTGATTCGTCCCCATCGTCACCGTTATAGGTCTTTCAGTTGAATCACGGAATGTCAAACAAGGTACGCCGAGGTAAGTTGTTTCTTCTTGAATTCCTCCTGAATCAGTCAAGATGGCTTCCGCGTGGCTCATCAGTTGGATGAATTCCAAATACCCTAATGGTTCTGTCAGAATTAAATTCTTGTTGTTATTCAGTTGCTCACTCAAGCCGTATTTATCCATATGTGCACGTGTACGTGGGTGGATTGGGAAAACGACTTTCGTTTGTGAGGTACTTAATTCGATTAATCGTAAGATGGACTTGAGCCCTTGCTCCGTGTCTACGTTGGCAGGACGATGCATTGTCATCACGATGTAAGACGTTGGACCCTGGACGTTAGACGTTAGACCCATGTCGTCTAGAATCGTGCTGCTTTTTGCTTTTTCTTGATAGCGAACCAGTGAGTCGATCATTACATTACCCGAAAAGAATACTTTTTCGTCGGGTACCCCTTCATTTTTCAAATGGTCGATACCGCTTTGTTCTGTTACAAATAAGTAATTGGCCACCGAATCAGTTAGAATTCGATTGATTTCTTCCGGCATGTTGCGATCTCCTGAACGCAATCCAGCTTCCACGTGTGCTAATGGGATGCCCATTTTGATGGCAACCAGGGTACAAGCGAGGGTGGAAGTGACATCACCTACGACGATTACGAGGTCGGGTTTTTCTTCGAGGAGGATGGGTTCGAAGGCCAACATGATTTTGGCGGTAACTTCGGAATGGGTTCCTCCTCCAATACCTAAAAAGAAATCGGGTTTCGGTAATTCAAGTTGAGTGAAGAAAATGTCACTCATTTTTGCGTCAAAGTGCTGCCCAGTATGTACAATTTTGGAAGTCCAGTTGGGAAGGTTTTGAATCGCGCGATGCAGCGGTGCGACTTTCATGAAATTTGGCCGTGCGCCGACTACCTGAATTA
>JBEDFG010000036.1:0-11926 GCA_041175285.1 Bacteroidota bacterium
TGTTTTACCAATCAAGCCTGTTCCTAATAAGAACAAGTTCAATGTTTTAATCTGAGAGAAGAAGAACGTTTCATGAATGACATTCAATGCCTTAGACAAGTCCTTATTCTCAATAACCACCGAGATATTCAACTCAGATGAACCTTGCGCAGTGGCAACAATATTAATCCCGTTTTTACCCAACACGGAGAATAAACGACCACTCACCCCAGTATGCTTACGCATACCCTCTCCTACCACAGCAATGACGGACAATTCCTTCTGAATATCTATACCTTCGATATCGCCAGATTCAATTTCTTGGGCGAATTCTTTAGCAAGAATTTTGTCCACTTTCGACGCTACTTGTGGGTCGATGGCGAAACAAATAGAATGTTCAGAAGAGGCTTGAGAAATCAATACCACCGATATTTTTTCTTTGGCCAAAACAGTAAATAATTTGGCAGAAACTCCGGCAACACCAATCATCCCCGATCCCTGAACATTAACCAAGGCTAATTCATCGATCGAACTTATGCCTGTAATAATATAGGGACTGGCAGTAGGCTCTTTAGAAACTACGGTACCAGCAAACTGTCGATTAAACGTATTCAAGACACGAATCGGGATATTTTTCGCAAATGCAGGCTGCAATGAAGGAGGATATATCACCTTCGCTCCAAAGTGAGTTAACTCCATGGCTTCCGCATACGAAATAGAAGGAATCGTAAACGCGGCACCCACTTTACGTGGATCCGCCGTCATCATTCCATCCACATCCGTCCAGATTTCAATTTCCTTTACCTCAAGCGCAGCACCAAAAATAGACGCAGTATAATCAGAACCACCACGTCCGAGTGTGGTCGTTTCACCTAATTCGTTGGAAGCTATAAAACCAGTAATCAGTGCTATTTCCGTGTCATACCCCTTGAAAAAATCTTGAATCAAACCGCGAGTCTTCTCAAAATTCACTTCCGCTTTTCCGAATTGTGCATTTGTTTTAACCAGCGATCGTGCATCAACAAACACGACTGGCAAGCCTCGCTGAGTTAGAATCGCAGCAATTAATGCGGTAGATAATCGTTCGCCGAAACTAACAAGTAAATCCGAAGTCTTAGGTGATATTTCTTTAATTAAACCAATCCCCTTCAACACATCCCGTAATTCATTAACTAATGTGCGTATCTGAGCAATAACCTGAGACTGACCGGTAACTGGAATGAAATGCTTGATGATTTCAAAATGCCGATTCTCAATTTGTTCTATTAACGTATTATCCGTTTTTTGTTTGGATGCAGCCGCAGCCCCAGCCTCAAGCAAGGCATTGGTTACGCCACTCATAGCGGAAAATACAACGGCAAACTTGGATTTTAACTGATGATTGGCTTCGATAATTGCCAAAACAGATTCGATACTTTCAACGCTCCCACAACTGGTCCCACCGAATTTTAAGATTTTTTCCATTAGAAAAGAAAACAAATTGACCCTTAGCTCTACAAACAGCTAAGTAAAGTCTACAAATATACTAGTTTAGGCCGTATTTCCCCCAAGAACACGATGTCCTTTACGTTTTCTTTTCGAAACTTTTTGATAATTCTCTGAAACGACAGATATATTCCCATCGATTTCAAACATCGCTAAATCCCATGTTCACGAATTGATGCGGCTAACTGCGCTTCAGTTAAATCTGCTTTCTTCAATCCAGCAGCTTGAATTTTGCCTTGATAGACCAATAAAATGGGCTCACCTTCGATGACTTGGCCAACTTTAGGAAAATACTTCTCTATCTTTTTTAAGATGTAATTAGCCAGAAATAAAGCAAAAGCAGCAGCCAATCCACCAGGCAATGAAGAATCACTTCCCACCATCGCATTTTGCACTGAATTAGAGATTAATAAATCCACGACAGACAATTGCGCAAATTCCTTCTTCCCAAAAAGTCGAATAGCCGCCACGATGAACACGTAGACGGCTATTGATTTGAGGGCGATGATTCCAAAGCCTTCCATAATTTCTATTTTTTCTTTTCAGCGGCCATAACCATAGATAGGTTATTTTTGGCAGCCAAGTCATAAACATCCGTCAAATCTTGAACTGAACGCGTTTTATCAATGGATATAATCAATGAATTCGCCTTCTTTGTTTTCAAAATTTCCTTCAATTGTGCATCCACCTGATCTAACACAAATGGCTGCGCGCTTCCATCAATAAAGAAGTTATTATTCGCATCCACTGAAACTCGAATAGATTCCACCACAGGCGGAGTTACTTTTGTTGAATCAGCTTTAGGCAATAAAAGACGTATCGCATCCGGCGAAGCCAAGGTCGATATCATCAGGAAAAACATTAAAAGGAAAAACAAAATATCAGCCAAGGCGCCTGTTTCTACCTCCGATGCTTCTCTTTCGCGCTTTCTAAAATTCATAAGTCAATTATTTTTTATTCGCTGGCTTGTGTAACAAGTCAATAAAGTCCATCGCCACAATCTCCATCTTGTTAATCGAACGATCAATCATCGTCGTCAATAAAGTATACATGACATAAGCAATGATACCAACAATTAAACCAGATGCTGACGTCACCATCTTCTCGTAGATACCCGAAGCAATCGTTGAGATTTCAATTTTGTTTGAAGTAGAAATATTATGGAACGTACGAATCATACCCGTTACCGTACCTAAAAATCCAAACATGGGTGCAATACGTGCAATCGAACTTAAAATACCCAAGTTCTTTTCCATGTTGTAAATTTCCAACTTCGCTTTGTTCTCAATCGCACCTTCAATCTCTCGAATTGGAGATCCTAAACGACCTAAACCACGTTCTAATAAATTAGCAATTGGGAATTTTGAATTTTTGCAATAAGTGATCGCCCCTTGAATGTTTCCGGCCAACAATAATTCATTGATATTGTGAAGAAAATTCTCGTCAATCCGGGAAGTCTTGCGGATATACAAATAACGCTCAATAAACAAAAACAGCGCTGCAGTGAATAAGAACAAAATAGGATACATCACGTATCCCCCTTTTTCTAATAAACTTAGCACTGTAAATTCTTCGACTTGCAAAATTAAATTCAATGGAGAAGACATATAGCTTTGTTGAAATTTTTAATGTTAAATAATTAACTTAAAGATGGTCAATATTATTGTACTTTTCAAAAAATATTCCCCTTTTTTATCGCCTCATCCCGTTGGCTAAACCAAAAACCCTCCTTCAGGCTATTTGTTGACATCCACATTTCCTGGATATCCAAATGAGCCAACACCCGGTCTACCAATAAATTAGCATACGGAATGATCCCCGCGCGGAACTCCCGCATACCTGGAAATCTGACACGTTCATCTGGGACCAAACGTTCAATTTCTTGTTTAACCTCATAAAAACATGCTAGATCTAATGCTCGTGCTTGTTTGTTTTCGCCCCCACCCTTTAAAGCATATTCAATATCCCACATCGTTTCAAATGCTCCGGCAGCACCCACAAGTACTTGAGGTCCCCGCGCCGCACAGGCAGCATAAAGAGGTTGCAAATGTTCCTCTATATACGCCACGCATGCTTCTTTAATATCTAATTCGAAAAAATCAGCGCGGTTAAACATGGATCTTAACTTCAAACCGCCTAACTCCAAACTCGTTTTATAAAGCACCTCAGGCCCCAGGAATAAAATAAATTCGACACTACCTCCACCAATATCCATTAATAAAGTTGGTCGATCCCAAGGCTTTGGCAAAGAATGAAAAACACCTTCAAAAATTAACTCCGCCTCACGCATGCCAGAAATAAGTTCTATTTGAATACCAAACTTCTGACGCCATTGTGTCAATATTTCTTCCCCATTGGAGGCGTTTCGCAGAATGCTGGTTGCCAAAGCGGTAATATGATTCGCTTCACAACCATGCGATGCAGCTATCGCCATAAATTCCGCTAAAACAACCTGCGCGCGATCAATTGCATCCGCTTGAATGACACCTGCTTCCATCGCCCCTTTACCTAATTGTACCGGCCGCTGTAAGTTGGCAAGTATCCCTAACGGAGCCCCCATATCCTCACAAGAACCAACCAACAACTGAAAGGTGTTCGTCCCCAAATCAATCACAGCACGCGTGTAGGCCATCTTATTAAAATTTTGAACAAATTTAGGCTTAATGAGCGTTTAATCTTGACAAAAAAATAATAAATTAGAAGTAATTTCGATTCAAACCACTCGCCTGTCCTTTATGCTTGATCCAGAATACGACGATAACAGAGAAGATATTCAATCTTCTTTGAAAAGGTTTGAAAAAATGCTCGCGCAGGAAGAGAATTCATTCTTTGATTTAGATACGCTAGAGCAAATCGCCGATCACTATTTCATACAATCTCGTTTCGATGAAGGATTAAAAGCATGTGATTTAGGACTCTTACACTTTCCCTACACCTTAGAGCTTATTGTTTTAAAAGCGCAAATCTTGGGCGAACTAGAACGTACGGAAGAGGCGATGGAATTGATTGAAAATTCAATTTTACTATTCCCTTCAGACACCGACTTACGCATTGTAAAAGGTTCATTATTGAGCCAATTAAAGCAACATGAAGCCGCGATAGAGCAATTTTTGAACGTACTAGAATCAACCGAGGAAAAAGATGAGGTCTATTTTCGCATTGGTTTATGTTATTTAAACTGGCCCAAACCTCGGGAGGCCGTAGATATGTTCAAAAAGGCTTTAGAACACAATCCTGAAAACGAAAGCGCCTTAGTCGAATTGGCAAATGCCTTAGACGAAATCGGTAAAATAGAAGAAAGCATTCCATTTTATAAGCAATTCATTGATATTGACCCGTTCTCGTTTACAGCCTGGTATAATCTTGGAATTGCCTATTCTAAGCTAAAACAATACGAAAAGGCGATCGATGCCTATGAATATTCACTAGCCATTGAACCTACTTTTGGCTCTTCTCTGTTCAATTTAGGCAATACATTCATGAATTTGAATGAATATGCCAAAGCCGAGGAAGCTTACCGACTTTGCCTGCAACATGATGACCCGAATCCCGAATTATATTGTTGCCTAGGTGCCAGTTTAGAACGTCAACGTCAATTTGATGAAGCCTTAACTTTTTATAAAGAATCAGTCAAAATTGATCCACTTTGGGATGAAGGTTATTATGGTTTAGCGGTCTGTTTAACGGAACTGGATAAATGGTTCGAATCGCTTCATTTCTTAAAAAAAGCCATTAAGCTCAACGAAACCAATCCACTTTATTGGACTGGTTTAGCCGATGTAGAAGCCTATTTAGGCAATACGATTTCTGCCGATGAAGCCTATCAAAAATCACTTGAATTAGACTCATTTTTCGCTCCTACATGGGTGAAATGGGCTCAATTGCATTATGATTTGGAAGACTTTGAGAAATCGGCCGACATCATGCTATCAGCCATCGATGAACTTCCTGAAGAAGCCGAATTATATTATCGTTCGGCGATATTTCTTATCAAAGCAGGGCAATTCAAAGAGGCATTTCACTTCCTAGAAACAGGATTAGTACTTGATTACGATAAGCATGTGTTAATTTTCGATTATTTCCCCAATCTGGAAACACAGAAAGCTATTTTTAAGTTAATCCAACAATACAAAAAATAATTTCCTTCCGAACAGTAAATTAACCATTCATCCAAATCGTTTCCGAGTTCTGAAACGCTTTGGTATATTCGCTTCTTATTCAAATTCAACAAGATGAAAAAATTGTTTTACACGGGTCTCGCGATCCTCCTACTTCAAGGTTCCGCATTTGCGCAACAAAAAGCCAAATCGCTACCAATCCCTGAAAAAGTAACTTCTGCCGAAGGAATCACAGAATACAAATTGGCCAACGGCCTCAAAGTATTGTTGTTTCCAGATCCTTCCAAGCAAACCATCACCGTTAACATTACGTATTTAGTGGGTTCACGCCATGAAGGATATGGTGAAACGGGCATGTCTCACCTGTTGGAACACATGGTCTTCAAAGGCACGAAGGAGAAACATAAAGAGGTAGCCAAAGAAATCTCAGATCATGGAGCACAATTCAATGGTACAACTTGGTTAGACCGTACGAATTACTTCGAAACCTTTGCTTCAACGGATGAAAATCTAGATTGGGCTTTGGATATGGAAGCAGACCGAATGATCAATTCGCGCATATCAAAGAGTGAATTAGAAACTGAAATGACTGTTGTTCGTAATGAATTTGAAAGTGGCGAAAATAGTCCAGGAAGAATATTAATGGAACGCGTTGTTTCAACAGCATTCTTATGGCACAATTACGGTAACTCGACTATTGGAGCTCGTTCTGATATTGAAAAAGTGCCTATTGAAAATTTACAGGCCTATTATCGCAAGTATTACCAACCAGATAATGCGGTTTTATTAGTAGCGGGAAAATTTGATCCTGTGAAAACATTAAAATTAATCAATGAAAAATTTGGTGTCATTCCACGTCCTGAACGCGTATTAACAAAAACATTTACAGCGGAACCTACGCAAGATGGCGAGCGAGAAGTAACACTACGCCGTGTAGGTGATGTTCAGCAAGTAGGTATGGCCTATCACATTCCATCTGGATTACATCCTGATTTTATAGCATGTGACGTTTTAGTTGACTTATTAACAGACGAACCTTCTGGACGTTTATACAAGGCGCTAATTGATACAAAAAAGGCTTCTAGCCAGTTTGGTTATACGATGCAGTTAAAGGAACCTGGACTCGTTTATTTTGGTGCAGAGGTCCTAAAAACTAAATCAGTTGACTCCGTTAAGCATGTGATGATTGAGACAATTGAGCAGTTTGCTAAAAAAGCACCTACCCAAGAAGAGGTCGATCGTATTAAAACCAAAGGCATCAAAAACATTGAATTGTTACTAAATAATGCGCAGCGTGTAGGCGTAGGTCTATCCGAATATATCGCACAAGGAGACTGGCGCTTATTATTTCACACGCGTAATCAACTTGAAAAAGTGACGGCAGCTGATGTTCAACGCGTAGCAGCCAAATACTTCAAGTCGGCGAATCGCACTTCAGGCGTTTTCTATCCTACTGAAAAACCTGATCGTGCTGAGATTCCTGAAGCAAAAGAGCCAGAGGAAGTTTTGAAAGACTTTAAAGGAAAAGCTGCAGTAGCTGAAGGAGAGGCATTCGATCCATCTCCAAGCAATATCGATTCACGTACGAAATCAGAAAAAATTGCAGGTGTCTCATTGGCCTTATTGCCAAAGAAAACACGTGGTAATTCGGTGTATGCACGTATGACCTTACGTTTTGGTGATGAAAAATCCCTTTTAGGTACAGCTACGGCCGCTGATCTGGCTGCAGATATGTTGACAAAAGGAACCGCCAAACATACACGCCAACAATTCCAAGATGAGTTGGATAAATTAAAAGCACGTGTTTCGATCTCGGGTGAAGCACGTCAAGCCAACGTATCTATCGAAACAACGCGTGACAATTTGATTCCTGCCTTACAATTGGTAGCTGAAGCATTGAAGCAACCTATTTTCCCAGCAGAAGAATTTGAGAAATTAAAACAAGAGAATTTGACTCAAATTGAAGGTCAGAAATCAGAACCACAGGCAAAAGCAATGGATGTCCTAGGTCAATGGCGTTCAGGACATTATGCTAAGAATGATGTTCGTTATCAACCAACGATGGCGGAACAAGTGGAAAGATACACAGCAGCGAAATTAGAAGAAGCTGTGGCATTCTACAAAGGATTCTATGGCGCTTCAAATGCAACATTCTCTGTTGTAGGAGACTTTGATGAAGCTGCGATTAAATCTTTTGTTAAGTCAGAATTAGCTGATTGGAAATCACCTAAACCGTTTGCTCGCGTGCAGGAGAAATTCCATGAAAATGGAGGACAAGTAAAAGCAATTGAAACTCCAGATAAAGCCAATGCATTTTTCTTGGCATACCAACCACTAAAAATGTCTGATTCAGATCCGAATTATGCAGCTTTAGAATTAAGTAATTACATGTTAGGTGGAGGAAGTGGATTAAGTTCACGTTTAATGAATCGAATCCGTCAGAAAGAAGGTTTATCCTATGGTGTAGGCTCTCAATTTGCGGCAAGCCCACTAGATCAAAATGGCGCATTTTTAGGTTATGCGATTTATGCACCAGAGAACATCGCTAAGTTGGAAGCTGCTTTCAAAGAAGAGATTGAGAAAGTCCTAAAAGAAGGCTTTACCCAAAAAGAAATCGATGAGGCGAAGAAGTCGTGGCTACAATCTAAGCAAGTAACTCGTTCTCAAGATAATGCTTTGGTAGGAACTCTTAACTCGAATATTTACCTAGGCCGTAACTTAAAATGGTCTGAGGAATTAGAGAATAAGGTAAAGAACTTGACACCTGAACAAATTCTTGAGGCCACACGTAAAACAATCGACTTAACGAAGATGTCATTCATCAAAGCAGGAGATTATGAAGGTGCGGCGAAGAAAATGGCTGAGAAAGCAAAGAATGCACCGTCTGAATCAGGCGCGGTAGGTGGAGCACCTAAGCAATAAACAAAATGAGCCGTTCATTGAACGGCTCATTAATGCATAAAAAAAGGAGCCCATGGGCTCCTTTTTTATTAACAATACTCTTCGAAAACGCCTTCTAAATGTTGGGCGATCAATGCCGCCGAACGGCCTTCAATATGATGACGTTCTACAAAATGAACTAATTCACCATCCTTGAATAAAGCAATGGAAGGAGATGATGGCGGATATGGCAAGGTATACTCACGTGCTTTTTGTGTGGATTCTTGATCAACACCTGCAAAAACAGTCGCTAGGTTTGTTGGCTTTTTTGCCGAAGCAGAAACCGCTGCTTTAACACCTGGACGAGCTGTAGAAGCTGAGCATCCACAAACTGAATTGATAAATAATAAAGTCGTACCTGGCTTAGCCATCGTATTTTCAACGTCAGATGCTGATTTCAACTCTTGAAATCCACCTTCAACGATATCCATCCGCATAGGATGTACTAAATGTTCTGGATACATATTTTTCTAATTTTTAGTTTTTAAAACACACTTACATAAATCCAAGTTCCAACTTGGCCACTTCTGACATCATATCTTGTGAATATGGTGGGTCAAATGTTAGTTCTACTGATACTTCTGCAATACCTTCCACTTCACGAACCGCTTTTTCGATGTCAACGGGAATACTTTCCGCAGATGGACATGACGGCGAAGTCAAGGTCATTAGGATGTATACATTATTCACGGGAAAAATCTTGATTTCATAGATCAATCCGAGTTCATAAACATCCACTGGAATTTCGGGATCATATACGGTTTTAATCGCTTTGACAACCTCTTCTTTTAATTCTGCTTCCGTCATGCTCATAAATTCTTAAGCTAATGCATTAAATGCTAATGCATAATTTTTCATTTGTTTAACCATGGCCACTAACCCGTTTGAACGTGTTTGGGCCAAATGCTGACTCATTCCAATTTGATCAATGAAATATAAATCAGCTTGTATAATTTCTTCAGGTGTATGATTTGATAAAACACGAATCAACATACTGATCATACCTTTAACGATAATGGCCTCAGAATCTGCATGAAAAACAACTAAATCACCTTGTTTCTCCGCATGTAACCAAACTTTACTTTGGCATCCTTTGATGACATTTTCGTCGGTTTTAAATGAATCAGACATGGGCAAAAGCTTTTTACCCAAGTCAATCAAATATTCATATTTATCTGCCCAATCTTCAAAAAGACCAAACTCTTCAATTAATTCATCCTGGGTTTGATTGATCGTGCTCATATTAAGACAACATCATTAAACAGCGTTTTAACGCCTTGACAAAAAGATCGATTTCTTCTTTCGTGTTATAAAACGCGAATGAAGCTCGGCAAGTTCCTACCAATTCATAACGGGCCATTAAAGGCTGAGCACAATGATGTCCTGTTCGGATGGCAACACCAAATTTATCTAACAAGACTCCAATATCCTGCGGATGAACACCATCGATCACAAAACTAACTACTGCAATTTTTTCTGGCGCTTGACCTACAATTTGTAAACCATCAATTTGGCCTAATTGTTCTGTTGCGTAATCTAAAAGTTCTTTTTCTTGCTCCCAAACGGCATTTTTTGGCAAAGACTTTAGATAATCCAAAGCGAATCCAAAAGCGTAAACATCAGCAATATTAGGTGTACCTGCCTCAAACTTATAGGGTAATTCGTTATAGGTCGTCCCAGAAAAACTAACCTCTTTGATCATTTCTCCTCCACCCTGGTATGGTGGCATGGATTCTAATAGTTCACGTTTCCCGTACAAAACTCCCACGCCCGTTGGACCAAAAAGTTTATGTGCCGAAAACACCAAGAAATCCATATCTAAATCCTGGACATCAATATCAAAATGAGCCACAGACTGGGCACCATCAATCAGAATCTTAGCTCCTACTTGATGTGCTAATTCAATCATATACTTGATCGGATTAATTGTTCCAATCGCATTAGACACATGATTGACAGCAACCAATTTCACTCGATCAGTTAAAAGCGATTGATAAGCGGCCATATCTAAGACACCTACTTCGTCTACTGGTATTACTTGAACCTCAGCACCTGTTTCTTGTGCAATCATTTGCCAAGGAACAATGTTCGAATGATGCTCTAAATTAGAAACAAGAATCACATCGCCTTTGGAAAAATTCGCGCGACCAAAAGTCTGAGCGACCAAATTAATTCCCGCAGTCGTTCCTGAGGTAAATATGATTTGATCTGTTGACGGAGCATGTAAAAAGTCTTTCAACTTCGAGCGTGTTAATTCATAGCCCGTAGTTGCACGCTCAGCTAACGTATGTAATCCCCGATGAATATTGGCATTATCCTGCGTATAATAACGATTTAATGCATCGATCACCACGTGTGGCTTTTGTGTTGTGGCCGCATTATCAAAATAGACCAAAGGAGACCCATTAACCTGCTGGTCTAAAATCGGGAAATCCTTTCGAATCTGATTTATATTTAATTTTTCTGCCATGATTAAACGCCTAATGCTTGTTGAATTTTAGCAATTACTCTATTCGAAATCGATTCTTTCAACGCTGGAATCTCTACTTTATCAATGACTTGTTGGACAAAAGCCAACATCAACAAGGTCTTTGCTGCATCTTGAGAAATTCCACGAGAACGCATATAAAACAAGGCCTCATCACTTAATTGACCTGTTGTAGTGCCATGCGAACATTTCACATCATCTGCCCAAATTTCTAATTGGGGCTTGGTATTCATGGTCGCCTTGTCAGAAGCCAATACATTTTTACACGATTGAAATGCGTTTGTTTTTTGCGCGTCAGGACGCACGAAAATTTTCCCATTAAAAACGCCTGTCGAATTCCCTAAAAGAACTCCCTTATACAATTCATTGGATTCAGAATTCGGCATACGATGATCTACCACTGTATGGGAATCAACGAGTTGATCATTTCCCGGCACATACAAACCATTCAAGTTCGATACGACTTGTTGGCCATCCACATAAAAATGCAGATTATTGCGAATCAGACCTCCATTCAGTGAAAAAGTAAACATGTCCACTAAACTCTGATCCTCTTGATTGATAAACGTATGATCCACATGCGTGGTAGACAGACCAAAATCCTGTGTTTTAACAAAAGTCAAATGTGCATTTTGGGATACCCAAATTTCTTGCACATAGTTAGATAAAATTGATTTTGAGTTATCTGATGAAGCTAAATCGTCCACCCAAGTTAAAGATGCTCCTTCTTCCAGGTAAATCAACAATTTGATTTGTATCGCAGAGGCAATACTCACGGAGGCAAAATAGGTATGTAAGATCGGTTTATCGAGCTTCACCCCTTTCTTAACCCAGATGACTTGATGGGAACTGGCTAATGCATCATTCAAATCATACAATGAATTTTGATCCAAAATAGGATTACGTTCATTGAAAG
>JBEDFG010000037.1:0-10452 GCA_041175285.1 Bacteroidota bacterium
ATCTAACTTCTTGTTTAATTACAGGCCGTTAAATATATGCGTCAAATAATGTCAAAATTAGACGCATTTTTGCATACAATAAATTCATTGAATCTTATCTAATCACTTTATTCTCATCCCGGTTTACCATGTAACCAGGCAGCTTTCCCTAAGTCATGGGGTAAGGGATGAAAATACTGTAAGAAACTATCTAATGACCTTTATTAAACCTACTTGTGCGTGAAATCTTTACTAGGTAGATTAAACAAAAAAAGGAAAGGCCATGATTAGCCTTTCCTTTTTAATGAATTATAAATAATGCTTATGCTTTCGCAGCAGAAGCTCCTTTTGCGATGCTGTATACAACTAAACCGAAACCGATCTTGTTGATTGCATCTGCAATGTTATAAGCTAAGTCAATGTTACCTGACATGCTGCTTAATAAGTTACCTGGCAACATCATGTAGCCGATTGGATAGATTGCCCAACCTACTAATGTGAACCAACGCATTACTTTGTATCCTGATTTTACGTGCTCGTTATCAGACGCTGCAGCTAATTTAGAAGCCTCACCCATGTAGATTTCATAGATGATTACAGCCCAACCCAAGGTTGAGATGATACCCCACATTACGTTTTGCTCTGGAACAACTGCCTCACCGATGTAACCTGCTACTAACATCACAACCGATCCGAAGATCAAGCGAGTAAGCATGCCTGTTTTTGCACCAGCTGGCTTTAGGATTAAGAAATACTCAATACACATCAAAGGCACAGTTAATGTCCAGTCGATGTAACGGAATTGCGTTGGAGACTCATGTGTGTCTAACCAAACACCGCGCATGTAGAAATAATGCACCGCAGCAATAAATGTAATCAAAGCAGAAATCAATAAAGATGTTTTCCACTTGTCGTTTACTGTTCCTCTTTCAACAATGAAGAAAATAGAAGCAGCAAGCATCGACATGTAACCTGTAAAGAAGGTAAATCCGATGTAATCTCCGGCAGCTAACGTACCGTTCAATAAAATGTTTAATGTTTCCATAATAAAAATGGTTTTGGTGAAAAATAATTAATAGTGATGAATAGTTTATGGTAGGCTTGTGAATGTAAAACTCTGAAAGTCAAATAATTGTTTAACTTTTGATAAAAAAAGTTTAACAAAAAATTAAAATTGTGCTATTCTGTCCTTTGGGTTGCGATTTTATGCATTAAAAAAAAATGAGGTAAGGTCAGAATTGATAAAAAAATGAAGCTATGTGCCAACCATTTTTCCTGGTTTACGAATGAAACATAGGTTGCACCCATCAGTAATGCGACCAAAGTAAATGGTAATAAATGAACATAAAGTTGGCCAATACTAAAATTCAAGGAAGTCGCTAGAACCCGTAAACTATAGACGGCATGGCAACCCGCAAAATAACACATAAACGCAGGTAGGATAGGTAAAAATGTGCCAATTAACAAGGTTATGGCGGTATTGATGAAGTAGGTAGTGTGTTCTTTTTGAAAGCCTACTAGGATACAAATAATATAAAATCCTATCGGTAATGCATCCAAGGGCACATGGACACCCAAGTTGAAATTTTGTAAAATGATGTTAACCTCATTGGCATGTTGGCTTAAAATAAATGCCAATATACCTATGCCTAAAATCAACGATCTAACCAGTTTTACTAGATATATGACGCCAGTATGATCCATTTTAGGCGTATATGTCGTTTCTAAATCACCAAAATGAAATACCGAGATTCCGATAAAAATGATAAATGAAACTAAGGGGAAGAATTGCCAAAGAATCCCATAAGCCAACATCACCAGGATGTATTTTAAAATAAATGAATAGATGCTGAATGATTTATTATGAGCCTTAGCTAGTTGGCCAGCAACCAAATGATCTGCCCCTCCATGTGGTATGCCCAAAAAGCCAAGCAAGGCTAAACAAAATCCCCATTCGATTTGAATAGGCATATTTTTCCAGACACTTGTCAGGATCAGGTAGGTGATGGATAACCATATGCCAGCATTGCGATATAGAATACTCATCTTTTTTTGGTCACTAAATGTTTGATAAATAATGGGATTTGTAAGCGACTAAACAGGTTGATTTCCTCCCATAGCGTTGTTTTTTCATCCAAAAACAGAAGGATTTTAGTAAAGTTAAATCTGCCAAAAAGTCGATCCATGACCTTCGGAATTACTTTATTCTCCGTTTCAATCATATGAAGAAGAATGGAATCATAAAATGTAAACCTATCTTTCCTCACAAGCGAACTTTGATTAACTCTAGCTTTTGCATCGCAATGCATACGTGTAAATGCATAGCCAGTCGAAGCCTTTACTTGTCCAGCAGCTGTACCAATTGGGAAAATTTTATCAGTTTCTCTTCGTGCAGAAGCAATCTTCATGGGAATAGTACCGCGTTCAATATCCGTAACTTGATAATTTTTTCCCGCGAAATTTGTTGACATGTATTGATTCCACTGCGCTTCAAATTCTTCCTCCTGATAGGCTTGCTTACTAAATACCGTCGTTTCAATTAATGCTTTGCGAGCTGTGAAGGGTAATATGTAATGAAAAATGGAATAGGCGTTATTCGTTTGCGCCTGGCTGAAATCCATTAAGGTCACTGCCGAACTGTCCAAAATATCCTCGTCAAATTCGACAAACTTTCCCCAAAAATGTTGTGATAACTCCGTTTTATCGGATTCGATACTTTTCGGTAGGCGAGAGTCTGCCACTTGATTTGCATACCACATTTCGCCATTCTGCATGGTGATTTTAACCTCTGAGTCTGTCTCCATGAGGTTATCTACTAATCCTGATACATGATTTATTTGCGTGTGTTCAGGAATAAATTGATGGAAGAAAAAATCAAAAAGGTGGCCAGAAGAGATATAATGATAATTTAAATCCGCTAGTTCTTCGGTTTTAGGTGTGGCCTGGGTAGATCGATAGGTAATTTTTGACCAAGATTTTTCAATTAGAAAAGGGAAGGACTCCTGGTTGTTTTCAGCCCAAAAGCACCAGCTTTTTTTTGAGCGATCACCAGAATCTAGCAGTAATATCTTCGAATCAATGTTTTCGGCCTTTTGTAGGTATTCATATAACAACGTTAGACCCGCAGCGCCAGCGCCTACTATAGCAAGATCATACATGGGCGCCTCTTTCAATATGAATATTTTTATAAATTATTGTATCCTAACTACTTGGTTGTGAAATTGTTTTATCGGCATGATTTAGGGCTGTTGTTTATGCTTGGATTGACCTGAATTCACCTTTTTTATTTTATCGCTAGACTTGGTACCTTTATGATTCACACGAGATCATCATTTTGTTCAGGGTATTTCTATTTTCTTTTGTCATTTGCGTATTGAGTATGCCAGCGGTTGCACAACACATTGCACGCCTGCGTTTTGATGATGATTTTTCCTACCTTAAAACGGATACGTCAGCAAAATCCTGGGATGAAAAGTTGAAATTTTTGCCACTGGGTCAAGCTACACTAAGCATCGGGGGGGAGATTCGCGAGCATTATCAGAATTATACGCATGTTAATTTTGGCCAAATTCCATCATCTTATGTAACCGGAAATCCGCATCAATGGCTTCACCGCCTGTTGCTTCATGGTGATTTTAAGCTTCATTCTAATTTTCGGGTTTTTGCGCAAATAAATAATACTGCACGTTTTTTGAATCCCAATCCGATCACAAACCAAGTTGACCAGAATACACTTAGTTTTCATCAGTGGTTTGCGGATATTAAATTAGCCAAGCAAATGGTGATTCGACTAGGCCGACAAGAATTGCTTTTTGGACAAGAGCGGTTTATTGCCTCACGGGAGGGACCGAATAACCGCCAAAGTTTTGTCGGTGCCCATGTTATTCACCAAGGCAAACGTATACGAACAGATCTATTTTATACGAATCCCATTAAGTTGAATCAGGGCGCTTTGGACGATGAGAAATCCCCTGAAAAATTAGCCGGTCTTTACGTTAAAGTTGATCACTTACGGAAAGGCATGAATGCAGATGCTTTTTACTATTATTTTGAATCGAACGCTCGCGAATATTATTCGACCGTGGGCGCAGAGAAAAGACATACACTTGGACTACATCTATATTCAAGCCCTCAGCGATTTAATTATGATGTGGAGATTTCACAGCAACGAGGTAGTTTTAAATCCTTGGATATTCAAGCGTTCATGGCAGTTTGGGATCTAAATTTGGCTATTCGACCACATCGATATTTAGGTTTTAGCGGGAATTACGTTCCTGGAGATCATTCAAGTAAGGATGGTCAATTAAACACGTTCAATACCCTTTTTGCACGCCCTCCCTTTGGTCAAACGGTTGCGCTAAATATTACGAATACCTTGAATCTGAGTCCGTATGTGCGTTACCAACAGGGTACGAAATGGTTAGTCACAGCTCGCGCTTCATTTGTTCAGCGGGCAAGTACGGAAGATGGTGTCTATACGCCTAATATGACGCAATTGCGTCCCTACGATCAATCGAAGATGTATTCCGAGGCTTTACAATTATGCAATATTTATGCACTTGATTTTAATTACGTGCCCACCAAACATTACTTCTTTCAAGCCGAAGTTGGCTACTGCCAAGCAGGATCCTATTTAAAAGAAACCGGTGCAGGAGAAAATGTCATTTATTTTGCCATTCGCAACGCGATTAAATTCTAGGCAATCGCGCGATCTTTGCGAATAACCCAAAGCATTAGAAAACAGATCGCCCCGTTCAAAATTAGCTTCGCAAATCCAAATCCGCCAAACAACGCTTGAGCCTGCATTTCCAAGATAAAGGTAATGATCGGGGAGGCCACACATATAAATGGCACCAATTTGTCCTTCACACCATAGTTGGTAAATAAACCAAATGAAAATAAGCCCAATAAAGGTCCATAGGTATAGCCAGCCAGATTAAATACCGCCGCGATCAATTCTTGCGTGTTGTATATGTGGAATAAGCCAATCACCACAAAGAATAGGGCTGAAAAACCTAGGTGGACGCGATGCTTAATTTTATCGCGTTTGGCTTCTTTGAACTTCTCGATACGTAGAAAATCAATGCAAAATGAGGTTGTTAATGCGGTCAATGCCGAGTCAGAACTTGCATACGATGCCGCAATGATTCCCAATAAAAACGTCACCGCAGCCAAGGTTCCAAATTCGCCACCCAAGGCTAATAATGGATATAATTCATCTGTTTTGGTAGGTATCGCAATCTGATTTGCTTGCGCATAAATGTATAATAAGGCACCTAATGACAAGAAGAGTATGTTGATAAACAACAAGACCCAATAGAACCAAAACATGTTCTTTTGAGCTTCGCCAATCGACTTACAGGTTAAGTTTTTCTGCATCAAATCCTGGTCCAAGCCAGTCATCACGATGGCAATAAATACCCCCGCCAAAAAGTCTTTACCGAAGAAATGTGGACTTTTCCAATCCCATTCAAACATGTGTGAGAGAGGACTAGCCTGGATGGTATTAACCATTTCACCGAGACCCATGTTCATTTTTTGGCCAACTAAAAAGATGGTGATGAACAGAGCGACAAGTAAAAACAGCGTCTGCAATGTATCCGTCCAAATAATTGTTTTAACACCTCCACGATGGGTATATAACCAGATGAGGGCAATGGAGATAAAAACCGTCACAACAAAAGGGACACCAATAGGGGCGAAAATGGCTATTTGGAGTACATTAACGGCTAAATACAAGCGAGCCGCAGATCCAATCGTACGTGAAAGTAAAAAGAAGGCAGAGCCAGTTTTATAGGCCCAGAAACCAAATCGTGTTTCTAAATAACCATAAATCGAAATCAAATTCAGTCGGTAATACAATGGCATCAAAACCATTGCTATCGTTAAATAACCCAAAGAATGTCCTAAAATGACCTGGTAGTAGGTGAAGTAGGTTTTGCCTACTGCCCCAGGAACGGAGATAAATGTTAATCCTGAAATGGATGTCCCAATCATTCCGAAAGCCACAAGCCACCAAGGTGATTCCCGATTCGCAGTAAAGAAGGCGTTGGTATCAGCTCCTTTCGAGGTGAAGTAGGAGATGACTAATAAGAGGCCAAAATAGATGGCAAGAATTCCACCGGCTAATTGAATCGACATAGAGGTTTAAAGAGAAATTTATATAAATTTGTATGAGGTGTTTTCAATACTAGTTTCAAAAATATGGATTTCTCCGTAGATAATGTTTCTGAGTTCATTTTTTCTTTGGCAGGGCAAGAGCAATGGCAAGAAGAAGTCGAAGTTTTAGTTGACGAAGAAGCCGTCCCAGCACATCAATTAGTTGTTTACAATGATGAGGTTAATACGTTTGAGTACGTCACATTAACACTCATGGAAGTTTGTGAACACAGCCCCGAACAAGCCGAGCAATGTACGTTAATGATCCATTTTCGCGGTCGGTGTGGGGTAAAATCCGGTGAATTCGACACCCTTGTTTCCATGCGTAATGAGATTTGTCGGCGCGGAATTTCTGCCGAAATAGAATCATTTGAGTCTTAAATTATGATGCATACCTATCCGTCTCGAATCATTGAGCAAGCTGTGGAGGAAATTTCGAAACTGCCGGGTATTGGTAAGAAGTCTGCTTTGCGTTTGGCATTACACATGCTGAAGCGTCCAGAATCTCAATCACTTCAACTAGCTCATGCGCTAGTTCAACTCCGTACTGAGACGAAATATTGCCCACAATGTCACATGATTTCTGATGGTGATTTGTGCGGGATATGCGCAAGTAATAAGCGTGATGAACGATTATTATGTGTCGTGGAAGATTTGCGGGATGTCATGGCGATTGAAAATACAGGTCAATATACGGGATTGTATCACGTGCTTGGTGGAATCATTTCGCCATTAGCAGGTGTTTCTCCCACCGATTTACACATTGATACCTTGATCACGCGAATCGCTTCGGGTGCGTTTGATGAGGTTATTTTAGGCCTTAGTCCAACGATGGAAGGGGATACGACCGCATTTTATTTGACTAAAAAATTAGCTGATTATTCGATTAAAATTTCAACCATTGCTCGCGGAATTCCGATCGGTGGAGATTTGGAATATACAGATGAAATTACCCTTGGTCGCAGTATTGTAGGCCGAGTAAACTATGAATAAACCCAATACACGATGAATCGTAATGAATTTTTAAAATTGTCCGGACTAGGCTTATTAGCTACTCGGATGCATGTATTGGAAAATGCACCTTTTGCATTACCTACCCTTGGATATTCGTATGATGCCCTTGAGCCACATATTGATAAGTTGACCATGGAAATTCACCACAGCCGCCACCATAAGGCCTATGTGGATAATTTAAATAAGGCTGTAGGTACTTCCACAAAATCAATCGAAGATTTATTAGCCACGATTAGCACGCAGCCTGTGGCAGTGCGAAATAATGGGGGAGGACACTGGAATCACAGTTTCTTCTGGCAATTGCTGGCACCTGCTACCGGAAAGCAACCAAGCGCTGCTTTATTGAAGCAGATTCAAGCTGATTTTGGAAGTTTGGATACGTTTAAAGTTGAATTTGCCAAAGCCGCTACCTCTCGTTTTGGTTCTGGCTGGGCGTGGTTGACTTGGAATGGATCGAAATTAGTGATCAGCTCGACGGCCAATCAAGACAATCCATTGATGGATGTTGTCGATGTAAAAGGCAAACCAATTTTAGCGTTAGATGTGTGGGAACACGCCTATTATTTAAAATATCAAAACAAGCGGGCTGATTACATTGCTGCATTTTGGAATGTGGTCAATTGGGATTTTGTCTCGCGTCAATTTGAAACAAAATAAGTATGTTATTAGAAGAAATACCTTCCTTGGATCTGGCTGAATTTAATTCAGGCGACCCTGTACGCAAGGAAAAATTTGTGCAAGATTTAGGTCAGGCATTCAATACCATCGGCTTTGTAGCCATCAAAGGGCATGGGTTATCGAATGACTTTACGAAAGCATTATATGCTGAAGTGGAGCGTTTTTTCCAGTCGCCAGATGAACTTAAGCGTGCCTATGAAATTGAAGGAATTGCAGGCCAGCGAGGTTATATCGGTAAGGGTAAAGAAACGGCAAAAGGGTTCAAAGTCCCTGATTTGAAGGAGTTTTACCATGTAGGACAGCCGCATAAAAATGACGGAGATTCCGTTTGGGAAGAATATCCTGCGAATGTATTTCCAACCGAATATCCGCAATTTGGTGAGTTAACTGTTCAAGGTTATCAAACGCTCGAATCCGCAGGGAAATCACTGTTACGTGCCATTGCCTTGTATTTAAAATTGCCTGAAGATTATTTTGAACCACGTGTGAAGAATGGTAATTCGATTTTACGTGCGATTCATTATTTCCCTATCGCAGATCCTGATAGCCTTCCGGAAGGGGCTGTTCGAGCGGCTGCGCATGGAGATATCAACTTAATTACGCTTTTAATGGGTGCTTCGGCAGAAGGCCTTGAGGTGTTGCGTATGGATGGTAAATGGATTCCAATTACGGCTTTGCCAGATCAAGTGGTTGTGAATGTAGGGGATATGTTAGACCGTTTAACCAATCATCACCTAAAATCGACGATTCACCGGGTGGTTAATCCGCCGCGTGAAAAGATGGGTACTTCGCGTTATTCCATTCCGTTTTTTATGCATCCACGTTCAGAGATGGACTTGACATGCTTGGAGAGTTGTGTGACGGAAGAGAGTCCGAAGATTTACACCGATATGAATGCGGGAGAGTTTTTAAATGAGCGTTTAATCGAATTAGGATTAAAGAAAAAATAGCGTGAAACGGCCAAAACATCTAAATTTCTTATGGGATGTATTCGTTTTGGCTGCGACATCATTTGGAGGGCCTCAGGTACACTGGGCCCTTTTTTTGCGCCGTCTGGTACATGAAAAACAGTACTTGACAGAAGATGAGTTGTTTGAGATTCAGGCGCTGTGTTCTGTTTTGCCGGGGCCAACTTCCACGCAGATGATTACTGCGATAGGATTAAAACGGGGAGGGGCTTCATTAGCGTATTTGACCTTGATATTGTGGATTACCCCAGCTGTTTTTGTCATGACGTTAGCGGCCTATGGGATGACATACCTTCGCAATCGTGATTTAGTTCAGTTTGTACTACCTGTTGGCGTAGGTTTAATCCTGCAAGCTGGCTGGTTAATGGCCCGTAAAGTAATTAAATCCTGGATGTATGTTGGGATTTTAGTGTTTACCATCGCTATGGGTATTTTGTTTGCAACACCTTACATTTTCCCGCTTGTATTGATTTTGGGAGGCATGGTTTCATCCTTGAATTTTCGAGAATTTCCTCGCCAGAACAAGCATAAAATGATTATACCTTGGGCGAATTTTCATTTGTATTGGGGTGTATTTGTCTTTTTAGTTATTCTTGGAGAGGTGACTGATTATTTTCCCTTTCATCTACTGGAGAATTTTTATCGCAATGGTAGTATCGTTTTTGGTGGTGGGCAGGTACTCGCACCTGTTTTATATACCGAATTCGTGGAATTTAAGGGTTTAATTCGGCCAGATGACTATTTGACTGGCATGGCCCTTTCGCAATCACTTCCAGGGCCAATTTTTGCGCTGACATCCTATTTAGGCGTTTTATTAATGAAGGATTATGGCATCTTAGGGGAACTAGCTGGTAGTGCCATCGGTGCTTTGGGGATTTTTTTACCAGGGACTTTCTTGATCTTTTTTGTCTTTCGGATCTGGGGCCAACTCAAGCAATATCGATTTATTCGGGCTTCTTTAGCTGGTATTCAGGCTGCTTCGGTGGGATTGACGGGCGTAGCGGTGTATACCTTTGTCTACCCGATGATACAAAAAGGCGATGGTGTGTCCATCGCCTTAGTTATTTGTGCTTTTATTGTGGCGCAAACGGGACGAGTTCCAGCCATCGCGCTATTTAGTGCGGCTTTACTAGCCGGCTATTTCTTATCGTAATAAATTCAATAGGTATTGGCCATAGCCGCTTTTCACTAAAGGCTCAGCAACTTTCTTTAGTTGAGCTTTATCGATGTAACCCATGCGATAGGCTACTTCTTCGATGCAGCCTACTTTCATCCCTTGACGCTCTTCGATCACCTGAACAAATTGTCCTGAACAAATTGTCCCGCTTGCATTAAGGAAGCAAAGGTCCCTGTGTCTAACCAAGCAGTTCCACGGTTTAAAATCCCGACAGAAAGCTTTCCGCGCTTTAGGTATTCTCTATTTACATCTGTGATTTCATATTCACCACGAGGTGAAGGAGCGATGTTTTTGGCAATTTCTACCACATCATTGTCGTAGAAGTATAAGCCTGGAACAGCATAATTCGACTTAGGATTTGTTGGTTTTTCCTCGATGGAAATAGCCTTATTATCCGCATCAAATTCCACCACACCATAGCGTTCAGGATCATTAACCGAATAAGCATACACCACACCACCATCGGGATCATTGTTG
>JBEDFG010000038.1:0-13757 GCA_041175285.1 Bacteroidota bacterium
AAATTAAGCGATTCATTAGATATTAATATTTCTGCTTCAGGTGGAAAGAAAAAAATTGTTCGCGTTGACGTGAACAAGAGTCAGTCTCGCATGTCAGATAAACCAGGCAAAATCATCATCGAGAATATCGAGGGTAGCCCAGAAGGCGGTCCTGACAAGCGTGTGATTATTCGCCGCGGTGGCCCAGGAATGGCTCCTCAAGCACCAGGTGCCCCTGAAGCTCCAGGTTTTCATGGTAAAGAGTCTGATGTATTTATCTTCCGAGGAGAAGGAGGCCCTGAAGGAATAAACAAAGATTTCGATATTCAATTGGATCTGGCATGAGACTACGTAAATTAAATCGTATCCATAAAGGGATGTTAGCCAAAGATCAAGGCTCAAAAACAATTCAAGGCTTAAAAGCAACCCCAAACAAACCATTCAACGGCAAAATCAGTGTTAAGTTCAATGCCCCTGAAAAAGGAAATGTGAACATCTCCATTTTAGATGTTAATGGTAAGGAATTAGCCAATGAGCAGATTAAAGATTTTCAAGGTGACTACTTGGGACAAGTTGACATCAAGAAAGCAGGAACTGGCGTTTACTTCATCCGGGTCAGCCAAGGTGCTGATGGTGCGGTACGTAGAATTAAGGTTGATTAGTATAGTCCCCCAGGCCTGAGGCCTGGGGCTATTTTAAAATCCGTCTAAGATCAAACCCTGAGCTAACGCTCGGGGTTTTTATTTACCCATATTTGCCCAAGCAAAAGCATACATGTCGGCAGTCAATTCGATCAACTTAGCCGTATTACTTGAACCATGGCCACTATTGGTATCAATCCGAATGATGGTAGGCTTTTTACCCGTATTTTTTTCTTGTAAGGTTGCCGCATATTTAAATGAGTGCGCAGGCACGACGCGATCATCATGATCCGCTGTCGTAATCAACGTTGCCGGATAGGCTTTTGCTTCAATGTTATGTATGGGCGAATAGCTGTAAAGGACCTTGAATTCTTCAGCATTGTCGCTAGAACCATAATCTGCGATCCAGTTCCAACCGATCGTAAATTTCTGAAAACGCAACATATCCATGACACCTACACCCGGCAATGCAACCCCAAATAATTCAGGGTGTTGATTAATGGCAGCTCCCACTAATAAGCCACCATTTGATCGACCAGAAGCGGCTAAATAAGGTGCAGACGTATATTTTTGACGAATCAAATACTTGGCCGCATAAATGAAATCATCAAATACATTTTGCTTATTCAGCTTCATGCCCGCTTGATGCCACTTTTCGCCATACTCACTTCCTCCGCGTAAATTAGCTAACACATAGACACCACCTTTTTCTAACCAAGCCATTAGACTTGCCGTAAAACTTGGAGTAGAGCTAATGTTAAACCCACCGTAACCGTGTAATATCGTTGGATTCTTGCCATTCAATGCCAGACCTTTTTTACTCACAATAAACATAGGTACCCGAGTTCCATCTTTGCTGGTATAGAATTTTTGGATGACCTGAAAGTCCTCTGGTTTAAAGGCTAATTTAGGCTTTTGAAATACCTTGCTTGTATTTTGAGCGATCTCATATTTATAAACTGTTGGCGGAAAATTAAATGACGAATACGTAAAGAAGGTGTATTTGTCTTCTTTTTCCCCATAAAAACCACTCACATTACCAAGACCTGGCAATCGAACGGATCCCAAAGCAACGCCATTATAATTGTAAATTAACGTACGAGAAGTGACGTCTTTGGAATAGGTCAAATATAGGCGACCACCCACGGTAGACGCAAATTGCAAAGGTTCAGGGCGCTCAGGAATTAATGGCTTCCAATTCGACTTTTCAGGCTTTGCTAAATTCACTTCCATTAATTTCTGATTGGGAGCACCATCATTTGTCAATAAAATCAAGCGATCGCCATCGTTATCAACGACCGAATAATGCATCTGAGAAGGTTCAGCGATAATTGGACGAAAAACATCCCCAACTACATCTGTTCGGATGAACCAAAGTGCATTTCCATCAAGGCCTTTTCCTCGATCACTAATCGTCAAATAGGCAAATTTTTCATCATCTGAAGTGCTTACTGTATGAAAGCGCTGGCCATTGCGTTTATCCTCATATACGAGGCGATCTTGCGCTTGCGAAGTCCCAACCGTATGAAACCAAACTTGGTGATTTTCATTTTTCGTACTTAATTCTTTGCCAGCTGCGGGCGCTGGATAGCGTGAATAATAGAAGCCATTCCCCTTCCATGCCACACCACTTACTTTAACCCATTGAATTTCATCGGCTAAATCTTTACCCGTTTCCATATCACGAACGGTATAGGTTTGCCAATCACTTCCACCTTTACTTAAACCGATACACGCATAGCGACCGTCTTTATTTAAACTAAACACGGTTAAACGCGTCGTCGCATCTGAAGATAATTTATTTGGATCAAGAACTTCTTCTGGTGAACCATTTAAGCCTTTTTGGCGGTAGAGTACCGACTGGTTTTGAAGTCCAGAGTTTTTGTAAAAGTAAAACCATTCTCCGCGACGAGTAGGTGCTGAAAGCTTTTCGTAATCACTTAATACCTCGATCCGCTTTTTAAATGTTTCGCGCAAAGGCAATTTTTCCAAATAGCCAAAACTGACTTCATTCTGAGCCTTAACCCATGCTTTTGTTTCAACACTGTTATCGTCCTCCAACCAACGGTAGGGGTCTGCCACGGAAACCCCATGATATTGATCTACATGATCTACTTTACGTGTTTTGGGATAGGTCAATTGAGCCATGGCATGTAGGCTTGCGCCAACTAAAATGAGTGAAAAAATTCGTGTCTTCATAGTTTTCTATTTTTGATGAACCCAAAGGACTGCATCGGCAACGATGAGTCCTTTCGCATTTTTCGTGTAGACAAGTACGTCTGCAGTTAGAGGATCTGAAAAAGTATATGTCCCGAGTGAGAACCAACCTGATTTCATATCTTGATTCAATTTTAAGGCTACTGGAAATTTAGTTCTGCCAACATATACCTCCAATTGAACAGTCGTATTGCCCATGGAGGTTGGCAAATAATAATAAGCCTGGTAAACACCTTTTAATGGCGTACGCGAATTAAAACGAATTCGCGCGCCTAAATCATCATTGGAAAAAGTAGACAAATAACCCTCTCCAAACCCATTAATCTTATCGGCCATTTTCTTCCAAGGCCCAATAATCTCAACCATTGATTTATTCGCATCATCGATGAGCACATCTGGCCGAGAACCATCCATCCACGGATTAAAATTAAAATAACGTTGTATGTCTTCTTCTTTTACGGCACTAACCGATACACCTTTTTGCATTGCATCAAGCGCGCGAATCACAGCGGATTGACTTGCCAAAATAGCTTCTGACTCAGATACTTGATTCGACATAAACACCGGAGCCTGTACGTTATTCAAAGAAATCTCTGGTTTTTGTAAGTGCTTTGTCGTTCCACCCATTCCATTATCTTCAACCAGATAGGTGATCGAATAACCTGCTTTGGTGAGTAAGTCTGCCTGAATACTACAATCAATAAATTGTTTGGCTTTGACTACTCGCGTCCCATTTGCATCTGAAATTGTAATTTGTTGAATCTGGGAATCTTTTTGCTGAACCTGCTGCAATTTCATTCCTTCCCAAACCAAATATTCAGCTTGTTTTTGATACATGTCGATTACCTGTTTTTTCACTTCAGCAGAAGCTTCAAAGGTATCAAATTGCCCTATCTCCTTACCAAGTCTGCGATAAAAATCCCAGGCTAAACCCTTGATATCTTGACGGTTCAGTTGGCCTACCCGAGGTAATTCTTCCTGGGCTACAGGCACAATCAAAAGCGTTTTTTTGCCTGATATCTTAGCTGCATTATATTCGAACCATAAATGACAACATCTACCTGCTGAGCTTTTTGTGAAAAGCAAACGTGCGTTATCAGTAAAAGGATAATAACTAACCTCATGAAATTAAAATAAGGTCCCTGTTTGGGCTTTAGGAGCAATTCCCACGTGATGATACGCTTTTTCAGTAGCTTCGCGGCCCCGAGATGTGCGCTTCAAAAATCCTTCTTGAATTAAAAATGGCTCATAAACCTCTTCAATGGTCTCCGCTTCTTCGCCACATGCCGTTGCGATGGTTGTCAGGCCAACGGGCCCACCTTTGAATTTTTCGATGATCGTTAATAAGATACGATTATCCATTTCATCCAATCCATTTTGATCCACATCCAAAGCATCCAAAGCTATTTGGGCGATGCGCACATCGATTTCTCCATTGCCTTTTACTTGGGCGAAGTCACGCGTTCTACGCAATAAATTATTGGCGATACGAGGTGTTCCTCTACTCCGACGAGCAATTTCATAAGCCCCTGATTCTTCAATAGGCATTTTTAGTATTTGTGCGGAACGCTTCACGATGGTTGTTAATAATTTGGCATCGTAATATTCTAAACGGGCATTAATCCCAAAACGAGCACGCAAAGGAGAGGTTAATAAACCTGCTCGAGTTGTGGCACCGATCAGTGTAAATGGATTTAAGCTAATTTGGATACTGCGGGCATTTGGGCCCGAGTCTAGCATGATATCAATTTTATAATCTTCCATGGCAGAATAAAGATATTCCTCCACGATCGGATTTAAACGATGTATTTCGTCAATAAACAACACATCAAATGGCTGTAGATTTGTCAACAAACCCGCTAAATCTGAAGGCTTATCTAATACAGGTCCAGAAGAAATCTTCAATGTAGACCCCAACTCATTCGCAATAATGTGTGAAAGTGTTGTCTTTCCCAGGCCAGGAGGGCCATGAAGAAGCACGTGATCCAAGGCTTCTTCGCGTGCTTTGGCAGCGCCAACAAATATCTTTAGGTTCTCGACGATTTTTCCCTGGCCTGCAAAGTCAAAAAAACTCAAGGGCCGGAGGGCCTTGTCGAACTCTTTTTCCTGTGGGTTCAATGCTTCCGCATCACCTGTTAAATAATCTTCCCGCATAAGGCGCTGTGAATCAAAAATTGAAATCAAAGATAATTTTTTTATTGCGAAGATTTCATAGTTTTGGAAAACCTTATTGTTAATCTAAACCTATGACCTCTATCTTTATCGGCGAACTCGCCGGAACAGCCACCCTATTATATCTCGGAAATGGCGTTGTTGCTAATGTCCTCTTAAAAAACACCAAAGGAAACGGAACTGGATTACTCGCCATCGCAGCAGCATGGGCATTTGCAGTTACGATTGCGATATATGTATCTACGTATTTCGGCAGTTCTGGTGCTCATTTAAATCCGATTGTCACGATCGCAGGTTGTGCTAAATCAGGAGATTGGACCTTATTCCCGACATTTATTGGTGCACAAGTGCTTGGTGCTATGTTAGGCCAATTGCTCGTTTGGATTCATTATAAACCGCACTACGATATTACGGAGGATGCAGGTGCAATAAAAGCATCATTTTGCACAGATCCAGCCATAAAAAACACCCCCTTCAATTTTATTTCAGAGGCTTTTGCATCTGCCCTAGCAGTCGTTGCATTAGGAACGTTTAGTACGATCGAAACAGGTTTAGGACCATTTTTAGTTGGCATTTTAGTGTGGGCCGTAGGTCTAGGATTAGGCGGAACAACTGGCTATGCCATTAACCCTGCCCGTGATTTAGGACCTCGCATCATGCATGCCATCTTACCAATTCCAAACAAAGGAAATTCGGATTGGGGTTATGCATGGATTCCTGTCTTGGGACCTGCAGCAGGCGCCTTATTGGGAGCATATATTTTGACCTTAAACTAGCCAACTATGTATATTGGATCAATTGACCAAGGAACAACAAGTTCTCGTTTTATCATATTTAATAAGGCTGGAGAAATTATTTCCGTAGGCCAAAAGGAGCATGAGCAAATTTATCCGCAAGCCGGATGGGTTGAACATAATCCCGATGAAATCTGGAAGAACACCCAAGAAGTCATTGGTCTGGCGCTAGGCAAAGCGAATTTATCTGCGAAAGATATTGCCGCGGTTGGAATAACGAATCAGCGAGAAACCACCGTCGTTTGGAATAAGCATACCGGGAAACCGTATTACAATGCCATTGTTTGGCAAGATACACGTGTCGGATCTGAATTAGCTGAATTAGCCAAAGATGGCGGAATGGATCGTTTCCGTGCCAAAACAGGATTACCGCTAGCGGCCTATTTCAGTGGATTAAAATTACGTTGGCTACTCAATAACATTGAAGGTCTCCGTGCTGATGCTGAAAATGGCGATGCGATTTTCGGAAACATGGATACGTTTATTGCCTGGCATTTGACAGGGGGATTGCACATTACAGATGTGACAAATGCAAGTAGAACCCAGCTAATGGATTTAGCTACTTGCCAATGGGACGATGAAATTTTGGGCATTTTCAACATCCCAAAAATCATGTTACCCGAAATTAAATCTAGCTCCAAAGTTTACGGATACGCAAAAGGCGTCTTAGGTGGCGTTCCACTTGCAGGTATTTTAGGTGACCAACAAGCTGCTTTAGTTGGCCAAACCTGCTTCAACCCGGGACAGGGGAAAAATACCTATGGGACAGGCTGCTTTTTACTTATGAATACGGGTGAAAAACCGGTGGCGTCTAAGCATGGTTTATTGACAACGGTCGCATACCAACTAGGAGATGAACCGGTTCATTATGCCTTGGAAGGGTCGGTTGCCATTACGGGCGCATTAGTCCAATGGCTTAGAGACAACTTAGGTATCATCAAAAATAGCCCTGATATTGAAAAATTAGCGAAAGAGGTTGACGACAATGGCGGATGCTATTTTGTACCAGCGTTCTCTGGATTATATGCCCCTTATTGGAAATCGGATGCGCGCGGTGTGATCGTTGGCCTTACCCGTTACGTCAATAAATCACATATTGCTCGTGCTGCCTTGGAGGCCACAGCTTTTCAAACTTGGGAAGTATTGGAAGCCATGGAAAAAGATGCTGGCATTCCGATTACTTCGCTGAGGGTAGATGGAGGCATGGTGGTCAATCAATTATTGATGCAGTTTCAAGCGGATATTCTTGGGGAAGAAGTGATTTGTCCAAAAATCATTGAAACAACAGCATTAGGCGCTGCTTATGCAGCAGGTCTTGCTGTAGGCTACTGGGAAAATCTAGATGACCTTCGGAAAAATTGGGGCATAGCCCATACCTGGAAAAAACAAATGCCGGCGGAAAAACGCCAGCATCTGCAAGGTCAATGGAAAAAAGCCGTTACAAAAAGTTTCGACTGGGCTGAAGATTAAGCACGCTTAATCTTGACCGCTTCTACTTTAGTTGTCCCATAAGCGGGGCAATAAGAAGGTTGCGCACACGAACTAATTAACAATCCGGCCAACACGCTAAATGCAAGAAGCTTTTTCATATGGTATTGTTTAAACTGTTTCTACTGTTTTCTTAACTACGGATTTAACCTCTGCATTCAAACTTTTAGGTTCATTATAACCTAAAATCTGCAACATCGTACTACTCGATTGCTCCTCTTGAAACAAGCGTGTTGTAATCGTTCCATCTTCTAGACGGTCTACAATCACATGTTTCGGTGCAGGAATTAGGCAATGTTGGATGCCACCATAACCTCCCAAAGATTCTTGATAGGCACCTGTGTGGAAAAAGCCAACAAATTGGCGTTCTTGATCCTCTTCAAATATAGGTAAATAAAGATCGGAACTATGAGCTTCCGTATTGTAAAAATCCATGGAGTCGCAGGTCAATCCACCTAAGTTGACCTTTTGATACGGCGAACTCCAGTTATTGACAGGAAGCATGATGTATTTCTGATTCATGCCCCATGAATCAGGCAATTGCGTAATGAATGAACCGTCAATCATATACCACAACTCCTTATCATTTTGTAATTTTTGATCAATAATCTCATACAAAACGGCTCCACTCTCGCCAACAGTATAGGAACCAAACTCCGTAAAAATATTTGGAACTGGTACGTTATTCTTATTACAAATCCAGGAGATAGACTCGACGATTTCGTCAACCATCGACTGGTAGTCATAATTAAATTGAAGGGATGTTTGAATAGGTAAACCACCACCCAAATCGATGGAATCTAATTCAGGGCAAACCTTTTTCAATTCGCAATACTTGTATATAAAGCGGCTCAATTCTGACCAATAGTAAGCTGAATCTTTAATTCCAGTATTGATAAAGAAATGAAGCATCTTCAAATTAAACTTCGGATTTGGCTTGATTTTCTCTTCATATAAGGAAATGACATCTGAGTAACGAACACCCAAACGAGATGTATAGAACGCGAAATCAGGCTCTTCATCAGTCGCAATTCGAATCGCAAGATTTGCTTTTTCGGCTGTTACTGATTTCTCATAGAAATCAATTTCCTTTAAATTATCTAAGATCGGAATGCAATTAAATCCATCATTAATTAATTCAGAGATGTATTGAGTGTACAAGGGTTGTTTGTATCCATTGCAAAGAATAAAGGTTGATTTCGTAACCTTTCCTTGGTTATACATATCCCGAATAATAGGAATATCGAACGCACTAGATGTTTCTAAATGTACATGCTGCTTCAATACTTCCTCTAAAATGAAAGAGAAATGCGAAGACTTGGTGCAATAACAATAGGTATAATTCCCTTTGTAATTATATTTCTTGATGGCATTACGAAAAAGCAATTTGGCATTTTCGATATGCTCGGAGATTTTTGGCAAATAGGATACTTTTAACGGTGTGCCATATTGCTTAATGATTTCCATTAAAGGCACGTTGTTAAACAACAACTCATTATTCTCATTGATATTGAATTCGCGCGTAGGGAACTCAATGGTTTGATCAATTAGATCGACGTAATTTTTCATTCAGTCTGATGAATTGTACTCAAGCGAACTTGAGTTTGTGGAAAAACGTGCAAAACTGCAATAAAAGTATGTACTTTGCAAACGAAATACTGATTAAGTTATTATGCCCAAAATACATTTTATCGCAATCGGCGGCGCTGCCATGCACAATTTAGCACTTGCCTTAAAAGCCAAAGGATTTGAAATTACCGGCTCCGATGATGAAATTTACGAACCTTCGAAAAGTCTTTTACAAGTAAATGGTATCCTACCTGATCAATTTGGCTGGTTTCCAGAAAAAATAAGCTCAGACTTGGATGCCGTCATTGTGGGTATGCATGCTCGGGCCGATAACCCTGAGTTACTACGAGCACAAGAATTAGGAATTAAAATCGAGTCATATCCTTCATTTTTATACGAACAAAGTAAAAATAAGCAACGCATCGTCATTGCTGGTAGTCATGGAAAAACAAGTATTACTTCCATGATCTTACACGTATTAAAAACGCTCCAAAAACCCTTCGATTATTTAGTTGGCGCCCGCATAGAAGGGTTCGACCTGATGGCTTCGCTATCAGAAGCACCCATCATTGTCATCGAAGGAGACGAATACCTCGCGTCTCCGATTGACCGACAAGCCAAATTTTTATTATACCAACCACATATTTGTTTAATCTCTGGCATCGCTTGGGACCACATTAATGTATATCCGACGTTCGAATCATATACAGATTCGTTCAAGAAATTAATCCAAGAGTTACCCAAAGCGGGTAGTTTATTCTTTGATGAGACGGATCAAATACTTGCGGGCCTAACAGAAAATTGCCCGGATCATGCGGATAAGCAAGGCTACCAAGCACATGCATCTACCATCAAAAATGGACAAACCATTTTAAAAGGAGAAGATGGAAAAGAATATCCAATTCATGTATTTGGCGAGCATACCTTAAAGAATTTAAATGGCGCCCGCTTAATTTGCGAACAAATCGGCATCTCATCCACTGCTTTTTATGAGGCAATTCAGAGTTTCAAAGGTGCTGCGAAGCGTTTAGAATTAGTCGCATCAGCTGAAAATGGGTTATTTTATAAAGATTTTGCACATGCCCCGTCCAAAGTAAAAGCGACAACGGAAGCCTTGAAAAATCAATTCCCAAATCGGAAATTAGTAGCATGTCTAGAACTGCATACCTTCAGTAGCTTAAATCCAGCTTTCCTTCCTCAATATGCCGGAACTTTAGATTTAGCAAATGAGGCCATTATTTATTTGAGTGAGCATGCGCGTGAGATCAAACGCATGTATCGCATCGAAGAAGATGTTGTTCAAACCTATTTTAAACATCCACGTTTGCGAGTTATCCGAGACGCGGAGACATTGCGACATGCTTTGTTGCAAGAAACATGGGGGGATGCCAACTTACTTATGATGTCTTCTGGGACATTTGACGGGTTGGATATGCCAAGTTTAGGCCAGGAAATTGGAATGTTAAGCGTTTAGCAATTGATCTAATTCAGATTTAAAGCCTGTCAACAAAAGCTCTTTCATGCTAATCTTACGTTTTTGCGTATTGATTTTGCTTTGAGTTGGCTTTTCATCCATGAGGCGATCGCGTTCTGCTTGCGCGATGAAGTCGTCCAATTCGCCACGTTCCTTTTTGGTCATGTAATCCATTTGATTAATCATGATTTTTAATTGCTCAATCCGAGGCTTTTCGTTCAAGGCTGGATGGCGATATGAAATCACGCGCAACAAATAGTTCATTTCAAAAATCTTGTCGCAAGCATTACGGAAACGCTCAGCCATATTCCGGTCAACCGTTTTCACTTGAGCAGTAACCTCTTTCCATTTAATGAGGTAAGCCTTTGCTAAGTCGGCAGTAGCCGTCATATTCACCTGATCGGCCAACTTCAATTCCAGCTCTCCAGTCATAGCAACTAATTCCTGAATACGTGGGTCGACCCGAGGCTTGTATTCGATGCCGTTAATGCGGTTGTATTTCTCGAAAAACATATCATTGGCTTTCTTGAAATTCTTCCAAAGCATGGATTGCTTTTTAGGAGGAAGTCCGGTCACCAATTTCCATTCTTTCTGTAATTCTTTGACTTTAATAATCGCAGCGTCTAAATCATCAGACTTACGATATTGATGGACTGCATCAATATATCCTTGTAAAATCAGTATTTTTTCGTCGATTTGACGGTTTTTATCTTCAAAATAAGTCCTTCTACGTAAGAAGAACTGATCCATGATTTCTTGAAATGAATTTGTCAAGGAGTCTTGAAATTGCTTATCGACTGGCCCCGTTTTAACCCATTTGGCTTTCAATTCCATGAGTTCTTCGGTGGCTGCCAAAACATCTTCTTGACTTGCAATTACTTTGGCATCTTCAATGAGCGCTTGTTTGATTTCAAGGTTCTTGATTTGATTGTTTTGAATGAGTTCGCGTAGAAAAATTTCCAATTCATCTAGTTTACTCAATAAAGGAATGAAATCACCCAAACCATCAAATGTGGTTAAATAGGCTTTCATCTGAACAACTTTTGTTAAGTATGAACCTTTGTTTTGAACTTCTTCGACTTCTTTGGTTAATTGATTGACCTTAGATTTGGCTAATTCGAAACGTCTAGCAAAATAATTTAAGGCTTCTTGTTCGGTATCGCGAACAAAACCGATTTCACGCAAAGGGAAATCCAAATAGGCATTTAGGAAAACTTTGCCGTCCTGGCAAAATCCGAACTCATTTTTAACGGTGTGGCTCATGTTAATTCTTATAAAAGAGCTTCAAGCAAACGCTTTGGCTCATTAAATCCAGGTTCAATTTATCTAAAAAATTATAAATAAGTAAAGAAATCAATCACAGAAACTTAAAAATTTACATAAAAATAACATTCTTTGCAGGTTCTTATCAAACTAACGCGATTGACCCTATGAGTAACGAAACTATTATCTTTTCGATGGAGCGTGTATCCAAAGTGATTCCTCCTCAGAAAACGATCATTAAAAATATCTATTTATCCTTTTTTTACGGTGCCAAAATAGGGGTTCTCGGACTTAACGGTTCCGGAAAATCCACCCTTTTACGGATTATTGCCGGTTTAGATAAATCATTTACTGGAGATGTCGTTTGGTCGCCAGGATACACAGTCGGTTTACTCGAGCAAGAGCCACAATTAGATCCAAATAAAACAGTATTGGAAGTTGTTGAAGAAGCTGTGGTGGAAATCAAAAATCTATTAAAAGAGTTTGATGAGATCAATGAAGCGTTTGGGGATCCAGATGCCGACTTTGATAAGTTACTTGCGAGACAAGGCGAAGTACAAGAAAAATTAGACCATTTCAATGCGTGGGAATTAGATACACGTTTAGAAAAAGCGATGGATGCTCTGCGTTGTCCAGATCCGGATGCACTAGTCAGTACACTTTCCGGAGGAGAAAAACGTCGAGTGGCACTTTGCCGATTGCTCCTTCAAGAGCCTGATGTCTTATTATTGGATGAGCCTACTAACCACTTAGATGCTGAATCAGTGGATTGGCTAGAACAACATTTACGTCAATACAAAGGGACGGTCATTGCCGTAACTCACGATAGATACTTCTTGGATAACGTGGCCGGATGGATTTTGGAATTAGATCGTGGTGAAGGAATTCCTTGGAAAGGAAATTACTCATCTTGGTTAGAGCAAAAGCAAAACCGGTTGGCACAAGAAGAAAAGACGGAATCTCGCCGACAAAAAACCCTACAACGTGAGTTGGAGTGGGTTCGTATGGCACCAAAAGCACGTCAGGCTAAATCGAAAGCGCGTATCGGTGCATATGAAAAATTACTTTCGGAAGAAAATCGTCAGAAGGAAGACAAGTTGGAATTATTCATTCCAGCAGGTCCTCGCTTAGGCAATAAGGTGATTGAAGTACAAGGGGTATCCAAGTCATTTGGGGACAAATTACTTTATGAAAATGTCACCTTCTCGTTACCTCCGGCAGGTATTGTAGGTATTATCGGACCTAACGGTGCCGGTAAAACGACTATGTTTAAATTGATCACGGGGCAATTGCAACCTGATTCTGGGAGTTTCGAAGTGGGTGATACCGTAAAATTGGCGTATGTAGATCAAGAACATCATCAGCTAATGGCTGAAAAATCGGTCTATGAAACCATTGCGGATGGTAATGATTGGATCATGTTAGGTGGGAAGCAATCCAATGCGCGGGCCTATGTGAGCAAGTTTAATTTCAATGGTGCGGATCAAGAAAAGAAAATTGGCAATTTATCGGGTGGCGAACGCAACCGGGTACATTTGGCGATGATGTTGAAAGAGGGTGCCAATGTCTTATTGCTGGATGAGCCTACGAACGACTTGGATGTGAATACGCTTCGAGCCTTAGAAGAGGGATTGGAAAATTTTGCAGGTTGTGCGGTCGTTATTTCCCACGATAGATGGTTCTTGGACCGTATTGCAACGCATATTTTGGCATTTGAAGGTGATTCTCAGGTGACGTATTTCGAAGGAAACTATTCTGAATATGAAGAGGCCCGTAAAAAACGACTAGGAGATGTGGCGCCCAAACGAATTCGTTACAAGAAGTTACAGTAAGGCCAAAAGGGCAAGTAGGACCACAGTTTGCGCACTTTTACGTATTTTTGCGGTTGGAACTAAAAATGTGCCTTGAAATAAATGATTCAGGCAAAAATTGTGAGTTTAAACGAATGGCAACATGACACCAAGAGAAAAAATTCAAGCGGTTATTGACGAGATGGGTAAAGTGGTTGTAGGGCAAGAACGCCTGATCAACCGATTACTTGTGGGTTTATTTACAGGTGGACACGTGTTACTTGAAGGGGTTCCTGGCCTAGCAAAGACTTTGACAATCAATACATTAGCTAAAATTTTGCATTTGCATTTTCAGCGAATTCAATTTACA
>JBEDFG010000039.1:0-16851 GCA_041175285.1 Bacteroidota bacterium
TGTGTCCTTCGAGATCGATGCATCCAAATGTTTGATTGAAAGAAAAGCGGAGAGATTTATGGCGCCCCAATGAGCCTGTGTACTTATTCCACGATAGAATGAAGACTCGCCACTAGATGAATAGGGGAGATTACCTAAATTAAATTTTTGAGTGGCGCGAATACTTTCATAAGTCTTACCTAACGAGAAACCACCTGATTGGATCAATCCTTGTCCCCATTGAAGAATATAGTCGCCCAGAATCAATTTATCGATCCATTTGGTAGGTTTTATTTCAAGGTAATAACTTATAAAATCGGTCTGTGACGTTTCGCCAGGATCTTTTTGTGCGGTAAATCCACCGCGGATGTAGTTATTCCATTTTCCTCGGTACCGAATGTTTTGAGTCCAAGGGTTACCCAGATATCGAGTTTTTGACCTTGATGTGGGCTCGCTGAAGCCAACTTTTTCCTCAAGTGTACGTTCCATTTTTAATAGAAGTTGGTGACTTTCCTGCTCTTCTTGATACCATTTTTTGCGTGTAGAATTGCAAATGAGTAGGCCGACTGTTTTTCGTAGGGTTTCTATGTCCCACCCCTCAACCACCTGTAATTCATGGAAAGAGCTAAATGGACCATGAGCATTTCGATACTTCATAAATGAAGCTAATTGTACTTCAGTCAAGAAGGGTAGGGCATGTAATTCCTCGAGTGTGACCTGATTGATATCAAATGGATTTTGCTGGAAGAATTGAAGGCGTGTTTGTTCCACTTCAAGAACGGAATCTGGAAGCTGAGTTTGCGCAATTGTACGCCAGGAAATCAGGAGAATAAAGAAGCAATATTTCAAAGCCTAAATTTTACGAAACTAGGCTTTGCTACTTAATAACTCTGTTTAAAAACTGATATTAAATATCAGTTAGTTGAATTTTCGATCGACTAAAATGAAGAATTCATTCCAGGTGTCTTCGTTATCTACCTGTTGGTATTGACCGAACCGACTTTCAATCTCAGACTTCCATTGGTTAGCAGTTGCTTGGCTGTCGACAAATTCAATGAGTCGTTGGAATTCATCTGCATTTCCATCAAATAATTCTTGTATAAAATTCAATTTTTGAAATAGCGAAATGCTTTCTCCTAACGAATTTGTCATATTGATTTCCACCATGTTTTTCAATGAATGGTCAGTCACCTGAATGGTATCCAATACTTTTTCCTCGTTTGTTTCTGATCGATTTTGGTTTTTCAATCTCTTCAGCCTCGTCTTTTATTTCATCTAATTCAGGTAGCTCATCACTTACCTCAAAATAGTCAGGAATTGATTCAATGGGAGGTGTGATTTCATTGACAACTAATTCTTCCTCCTGGGTTACTTCTTCTTTTTCCACCACTTCCACTTCCACTTCCTCCTCCTCTTCCACTTCCACTTCCACTATTTCTGGAAGCGCTTCGTTGGGTGCTGCATAATATACATCTGCCGTAAGTAGATCTGCAAAACTTGGTATTTCTTGCGAGGGAGCAATTGCTTCTTGGCTTAATGAAGCAATCCAACCTTGCCAAATAAAATCGGGTAGAAGAATATGGGGTAGGAGTAGGTTCACAGCCGACTGCCATTTTTCTTGCATGCGTGCATTTTGCCAATCGAAATTGGGTAGTTTTTCGGCCAATATTGCACTTGATAATTGATTTAATAATTCATCCTGAAGAAGCTCTAGAATTTCTGGAGCAACATCCGATTGAATGATTTCTTGGAATGAGACAGTCGCTTCGTCGCTGTGGTAGTAATGAAGAAAAATATTGGGCGTTAACATAGATGCGTTATTTAATAGCTAGTACTTCGCAGGCTTTCATAGCTGCATTTTGTTCGGCTTTTTTCTTGGAATATCCTTTGCCGCTACTGATATTTTCGCCCTCTAATAAAACGAGTGCTGTGAATTCTTTATCGTGATGCGTTCCTTCCTCATCCAGCGTAAACTGAACTTTTTTCCCTTCTTTTTGGGCCCATTCGATAAGAAGGGATTTAAAATTCGGATTGTTTTGAACGACAGTATCTAAATCGAAATATTGGGTTAATATTTTCATAACGACGAATTTTTGAGTAAATGCGAAACCTTTGTCTAGGTATACAGCTCCAATAAATGCCTCTAATGCATCTCCATACATACTTGATCGAGACATGGAGCTGCGTTTCAAACTTTCGTATTCAATAACTTCTTCCAGACCTAATTTACGCCCTAGCACATTTAAAGATTCCCTGCTAACCATGCGGGAACGAATTTCAGTTAAAAATCCTTCGTCTTTGAATGGGAATTTTTGGAATAAATAACTGGCTGTAATCATGCCAAGTACAGAATCGCCTAAAAATTCGAGACGTTCGTTTGACTCTTTGTAAGATTTTGCAACTGATTCCTTTGAGGCAGAGGCATGCAAAAAGGCTAATCGGTACAAATTTAAATTTGACGGACTAGCCCCAATAAGATGTTTTACTGATTTATAAAGGTGCTTCTCACGTTCGTCTTTGGGTTTTTGAAAGAACAAGAAAAACGGAGAAAAAAACGTCATAAACTAGATTTTTCTAAAGATGACAGTTGCATTATGTCCTCCAAAACCAAAACCATTGCTCAAAGCAACGTTGATTTCACGTGATTTACCCACATTTTCTGTCAAGTCGATTCGTTGGTCTATTTCCGGATCACGATTAAAGACGTTAATGGTAGGAGGCACAAATTGATGTTTAATTGCTAATACTGAAGCCACAGCTTCAACCGCACCTGCACCACCTAACAGGTGACCTGTCATGGATTTCGTAGAAGAAATAGACATGTTGTATGCGTGATCGCCAAAACAATCTACAATCGCTTTGATCTCTTGTGGATCACCGATCGGTGTCGAAGTACCGTGGGTATTGATGTAATCCACTTCTTCAGGTTTGATCTGAGCATCTTCCAATGCGTCAATCATCGATAATAATGCACCATAACCGTCTGGATGCGGTGCAGTAATATGGTGTGCATCAGATGAAAATCCTCCGCCAATTAATTCTGCATAAATTTTGGCACCACGTGCTTTTGCGTGCTCATATTCTTCTAAAATAAGTGCACCAGCGCCTTCTCCTACAACAAATCCATCCCGATCTACGTCATAGGGACGAGAGGCAGTAGCCGGATCGTCATTACGAGTAGACATGGCATGCATAGCGGTAAAACCACCAACGGACGCGATGGTCACTGGCGCTTCCGAACCACCTGTTACACAAACGTTGATACGTCCTGTACGGATGTAATTAAACGCGTCAATGATGGCATTGTTAGCAGAGGAACAGGCAGAAACAGTTACGTAGTTTGGTCCTCTGAATCCGTTGCGAATGGAGATTTGACCTGAACTAGAATCTGCGATCATTTTAGGAATGAAGAACGGGTTAATTTTGGGAGTTCCATCACCTTGTCCGAAATAAATCATTTCGTCCTCAAAGGTTTTTAGACCACCGATACCCGAACCCCAAATAACACCTACTTTATTTTTGTTTAATGTCTCCATATCAAATGCCGCATCAGCAATAGCTTCATCCGCAGCAATCACCGCATATTGGGTGAATGGGTCCATTTTTCTGGCTTCTTTGGTATTGATATAATCTTCTACCTTGAAGTCCTTAAGTTCACAAGCAAAACGAGTTTTGAATTTTTCAGCATCAAATCGGGTGATTGGAGCACAACCACTTTTTCCAGCCGCTAAGCCTTCCCAAAATGTGTCAACCGTATTTCCAATTGGTGTTAGGGCTCCTAGACCCGTTACTACTACTCGTTTTAACTCCATAAGATCAATTTTGATAACATTGGTTGCAATAAAAAATGTCAATTAGTATAGGGTATTTTCTTGGGATTATATCCGAAGGAATTACCATGTACCAATTGACATCATTTTTTTATCGTAATTCGATTACTTTGCGTTTTCTTCCAAATAAGTAACTGCTTGAGCTACAGTTTGGATGTTTTCAGCTTGGTCATCTGGGATAGAAACATTGAATTCTTTTTCAAATTCCATGATCAATTCTACCGTGTCTAAGGAGTCAGCTCCCAAAAATTCTACCGTGTCTAAGGAGTCAGCTCCCAAATCGTTTGTGAAAGATGCCTCAGGAGTAACTTCTGATGCTTCTACACCTAACTTCTCAACGATGATGCTCTTAACTTTTTCTGCAATATCTGACATTTTATAAATATTTTGGGGTTCAAAAACGATGCAAAGATTAGAATTAAATGTTACAATATCAAACAAATTTTATTCCATTTTGCACTAAAAATATATTAAATATAATTCAACTAATTCTTTTTAAAAATTATTCAACTGCACTAGGCTGTTTTTACTAAAAACAAAGGGAAGCTGCACCTAATAATCCTGCGTCATTTCCCAATAACGCTTTTTTGATGGTTAATTTTTCAAGGTATGCCGGCGTAAGCCAATAGTTTAATTGTTTCTCCATGCTAGGCAAAATGAAATCATATGAGGCTGATAAGCCGCCACCAATAAAAATGTTTTTGATATCCAAGATGCGAATCAATGAAACAAGCATATCTCCCAATAAAGTACCTACTTCATTCCAGATGGCTAAGGCTAATTCATCCCCTTCTTCAGCTGCTACAACTAAAGCTGTGGTAGAAATTGTCCCATCAGATGCCAATACCGTATTTCCAGTGTAGGCAGCACGCATTTCCGTAGCTAATTGTAAAAGTTCTTTTTTGCCTACGTTGCGTTCAAGTACTTTACCGTTTTTTGACGGCACGTGACCTGGTTCCATCGCATTACCATCTCCGCCCAAGAAAATTTTGCGGTCAATCACGGCAGCTCCACCTACTCCTGTTCCTAACGTGATAAATATGAAGTCTTCAGGCATAATGGCCTTCTCTGGAGAAAAGTAGAATTCACCTAATGCGGCTGCATTCGCATCATTTTCCATGAAAAATTGGTGCTCAGGGAATCTTTTTTCCAGCATATCGATCATGGGCGAACCATCAATTTCTGGAATAGCAGTGATTTCAATTAAGGTACGGCGATTCTTAGTTAGAATACCAGGCAGACCGATGCCAATTTTCTTGACATTTTTATGTTGGTACAATTGCAATGCAATCGCATCAGCTAAGCGATCTAAAAAATGATGTGATTCTCGCCAGGTGGCTGTATCGTAGCTTTGAAAGTTATTGATCTGACCTGTGTCGGAATGAACAATACCCATCTTTACGCCGGTACCACCTACATCAATTCCTAAATATTCTGCTGCTGACATATTAACCTATTAAATTGAAAGACTAATTTCTTGATTTTTCATGTCATTTTCAAATCTGATGGGGCTCAATTGTAAATTCGCTCCAATTTTTCCATGATTTGAGCAACACCTGGACAGATTAGGGCATTTTTTTGAGTTAAGGCCATGATCCCCTGCATGTTTTTGCGATTGGTGTGTGGATATTCCCGACAAGCCTTTGGTCTATGTTCATAGATTTGGCATGTATTATCCTCGGTGGTTAAAAATGGGCAAGGGGAGGCTGGATATACCCAATCTCCATCAGCGTCTTTGATTAAATATTGGTCCAGAAATTGAGCTACTTTCATCTTGAGGAGATGAGCCACACGCTGAATATCAGTTTCATTCCACATCGGACTCGTGGTCTTACAGCAATTTCCACAGGTCAGGCAATCCAAAGATTCAAAAACCATATTATGCGCTTTCTCAAACTGCATATCGAGGTCGCGTGGTTTTTTTGCCTTGATTCGTTGGAATACTTTTTTATAGCTGGGATCTTTTGGCATGCTTATATGGCAGCTTGGAAACACGCACGGCAACGTGCTTGGTAGGATTCTGATTCGCCTAAGAGAACAGTTTCTTCTTTGTCAACAATCCGGTGTGAGTAGTTAGCAACAGCTCCGCATTGAACGCAAACGGCATGGACTTTGGTCACATATTCAGCTATAGCCATTAATTTAGGCATAGGTCCAAATGGTATTCCTTTAAAGTCCATATCCAATCCGGCGATCACTACGCGTTTACCTTGATTGGCCAATAGGTTGGCCACTTCCACAATGGAATCATCAAAAAATTGTACTTCATCCAGTCCAACTACATCACTATCTCCTGCGAGCAATAAAATTTCACTGGCACTGTTCACAGGTGTGGAACGTATGGAATTCTGGTTATGAGAAACAATATCTTCGTCGTGATATCGAGTGTCTGCGGTCGGTTTGAAGATTTCTACACGCAACTGGGCAATTTTGGCACGTTTTAGTCGGCGAATGAGTTCTTCCGTCTTGCCTGAAAACATGGAGCCACAAATGACTTCAATCCATCCGAGAGATGGTTTGGATTGGGCAGAACGAGAATGGGTGGGTTCTAAAAACAAGGGCGTAAAAAGCCCCTGAAATTGCATTCAGGGGCTATAAATTAAGTGTTATTTCGAAGAAAAGGTCGCTGAGAAATATTCGCGGTTCATGCGAGCAATGTTCTCTAAAGAAATGCCTTTTGGACATTCAGCTTCACAAGCACCTGTATTTGAACAAGCACCGAATCCTTCTTCATCCATTTGAGCAACCATGGCTTCAGCACGTTTTGCAGCTTCCACTTTACCTTGAGGTAATAATGCTAATTGCGAAATTTTAGCGGATGTAAATAACATCGCTGAAGCGTTTTTACATGCAGCCACACAAGCGCCACAACCAATACAAGCAGCGGCAGCGAAAGCTTCGTCTGCATCATCTTTTGGAATAGGTAGGTTATTTGCATCTTGTGCATTTCCAGTATTAACTGAAACGAAACCACCTGCCGCAATAATACGGTCAAATGCTGAACGGTTAACAACTAAGTCTTTAATTACAGGGAATGCACTTGCTCTCCAAGGTTCTACCGTGATGGTTTCGCCATCTTGGAATGAACGCATGTGTAATTGGCAAGTCGTTACACCACGGTTTGGTCCGTGAGGACGGCCGTTAATGTACATCGAGCACATACCACAAATACCTTCGCGGCAATCATGATCAAATGCAACGGGATCATCTCCTTCTTCGATCAAACGGTTGTTTAACACGTCAATCATTTCCAAAAATGACATATCTGTGGAGATGCCACTCACTTGGTAAGTTTCGAATATTGTATCGAATTATTTATAAGATCTCTGAGCAATTTTGATATTTTCGTATTTCAATTCTTCCTTGTGAAGTTCGAATTTTCCATTCCCTTTGTTTTCCCAAGCAGCTACATAAGCATACTTTTCGTCATCTCGAAGGGCTTCTCCGTCTTCCGTTTGGTATTCCGTACGGAAGTGACCTCCACAACTTTCGTTGCGATCCAAGGCATCAATACACATTAATTCTCCCAATTCAAGGAAGTCGGCCACGCGACCTGCTTTCTCTAATTCAGGATTTAGGTTATCGATTTCACCTGGAATCTTCACATCTGACCAGAATTCCTTTTGCAATGCTTGGATTTCCTTGATCGATGCTTTCAAACCTTCTGCACTACGCGCCATGCCACATTCATCCCACATGATTTTACCTAAGCGTTTGTGGAAATAATCAACTGGCTTAGAGCCTTTGATGTTCATTAATGTTTCTAAACGGTCGCGTACTTCTTTTTCTGCAGCCACAAATGGCTCAGAATCAGTTGACATCGCTGGCGTGCGAATTTCAGAAGCTAAGTAATTTCCAATCGTGTAAGGAATAACGAAGTATCCATCTGCTAAACCTTGCATAAGTGCAGATGCACCTAAACGGTTAGCACCATGATCTGAGAAGTTTGCTTCACCTAATGCATACAATCCTGGAATCGTAGTCATTAAGTTATAATCTACCCATAGACCACCCATTGTATAGTGAACTGCTGGATAAATACGCATAGGAACCTCGTAAGGATCTTCGCCAGTAATTTGCTTATACATGTCAAATAAGTTGCCGTATTTCTCTTTTACGACCGCTTTACCCATCGCTTGAATTTCTTCATCGGATGGATTGTGCATGTTATTTTTATTGGCTTCTCCTTTTCCGTAACGGATGATGGCAGCTGCATAATCTAAATAAACAGCCATTTTAGAAGCTCCTACACCAAATCCTGCATCGCAACGCTCTTTAGCTGCACGAGACGCAATGTCACGTGGTACTAAATTACCGAATGCAGGATAACGGCGCTCTAAGTAGTAATCTCTTTCGTCTTCAGGAATCTCATTCGCCTTGCGGTTATCGTTGGCCTTTTTTGGAACCCAAATACGACCGTCATTACGAAGTGACTCCGACATCAACGTTAATTTCGATTGGTGATCACCTGACACAGGAATACAAGTAGGGTGAATCTGCGTATAACAAGGATTTGCGAAGAAAGCTCCCTTTTTGTTTGCTTTCCAAGCAGCAGTTACGTTGGATCCCATGGCGTTTGTCGACAAGTAAAATACGTTTCCGTATCCACCTGTACATAACAATACCGCATGGCCAAAGTGACGCTCTAATGCTCCTGTTACCGAATCACGGGCAATGATACCACGTGCTTTGCCGTCAATAGTAACGACATCAAGCATTTCATGGCGCGTGTACATTTTCACGTTACCCATTCCCACTTGACGTTGCAAAGCAGAATAAGCACCCAATAATAATTGTTGGCCTGTTTGTCCCGCCGCGTAAAACGTACGTTGAACTTGCGTACCACCGAATGAACGGTTAGAAAGCAATCCGCCGTATTCACGAGCGAAAGGAACACCTTGTGCCACACATTGGTCAATGATATTTCCCGATACCTCAGCTAGTCGGTGAACGTTCGCCTCACGCGCACGGTAGTCTCCTCCTTTAATGGTATCGTAGAATAAACGGTAAACAGAGTCACCGTCATTTTGGTAGTTCTTTGCTGCGTTGATACCTCCTTGTGCTGCAATGGAGTGAGCACGACGTGGAGAATCTTGGAAACAAAATACTTTTACTTTATATCCTAATTCAGCTAACGATGCTGCAGCGGATGCTCCAGCCAAACCTGAACCCACAATCACAATTTCTAATGAACGTTTGTTGGCAGGGTTTACTAAAGGTACGCTTGATTGATACTTGGTCCATTTTTCGGCCAGCGAACCTTCTGGAATTTTAGCGTCTAATTTTGTCATAATCGTATCGGCTGAGGAATTATTGAATCAAATTAAAATAGAAGGCAATTGGCATTGCAGCAAAAGCAGCAGCAATAATAATCGAGTAAATCGCTCCAATAGCTTTAATGGTTGGTGTGTATTTTGGGTGGTTCCAGCCAATCGTTTGGAAAGCACTTTGGAAACCATGTAACAAATGGTATCCCAATGAAATGCATCCTAGAACGTAAATTACTACGACGATCGGGCTTGTGAAAACAACTTGCATTTCGTTATACAACGTATGAGTCTCCGTCAAATTATTTGTTAAACGAGAGAAATACCAGAAATGCTTCAAGTGGATAATTAAAAATAACAACAACAAGGTACCTAACAGACCCATCGAGCGAGAGTACCATTTGCTATTCGCAGCGCCATCTACTACCGCATATGCCACAGGGCGTTTCTTCTTATTGTCTAACCAAAGACGAAGACCATCAAATATGTGCAGCAATAATCCACCAAACAATACGATTTCCATTGTACGAATGATTGGGTTGTGAGCCATAAATTCTGCTCCTTCATTAAAAGCGACACCTCCGTCATTTAAGAAAATGGTCGCATTTAAGCCACAGTGAATTAGTAGGAAGCTGATCAGAAATAGGCCAGTAATTGCCATGAGGAGCTTTTTTCCAAGTGAGGAATTAAGAGATTTTGCTAGCCAAGCCATAAATAAGGTTATTAGATTTTAATAAAAATATTCTAAGCGATCGTTGATTTCAACAGTGCTATAGAATTTTAGCCTTCAAAACTACAATTCAAACGCTTGTCAATCAAATTAATCGCTTAAAAAATCTATTTTTTTTAATTATTCGATTTGACCTTATTAACTTGCTCTTCTTCTCAATTGTTTTATGCGGAAATATATTTTTGCCTTCATTTTGATGATCATTTCGGTGGCGCCTTTACTTGCCACGCACTTAAAAGGTGGTGAGATTACCGTGAAGCGAATTTCTGATAAATCACTTACCTACGAGTTTACCTTAACCACATACACTGAAAATAATCCGGCCAATGATCAGCAGGAAGATGTCAACTTTTGTTTTGGTGATGGTTCGGGTATTTTTAAAGCAAAACGCTGTTGTGGTACTCCCGTTAATTTAGGAAATGGAACCCTGAAAAATATCTATAAAATTGAATATACTTATCCGGCGCCATCCCTTGTTTACCGTGTTTCAGTAGCGATACCCAATCGTAATGATGGGGTTCGTAATATCTCCAGATCCGTCGATGTGCCTTTTTACGTAGAAACCAGTTTTTCTATTAATTCTGGACTTGGTTTGAATTCAACTCCCTTGTTATTAAATCCGGCGGTTGATTTGACTGCCATCGTCGGACAAAAATTTATTCATAACGCGAATGCGGTAGATGCGGAAGGGGATAGTTTGGCCTATCGTTTGTCGGTTTCAAAGACAGGTGAAAGTGAAACTTGTAATTCAGCAAGTCGGGGAATTTCAGCACCAAATTTCAGACAGCCCAACGAAGTTTCTACCATCAAATCTACTTTTGATATTGACCCTTTAACTGGCGATTTAGTTTGGGATACGCCACAAGAATTAGGTTTATACAATTGTGCATTTATTGTGGAGGAATGGCGAAATGGTGTTAAAATTTCCGAAACGGTACGCGACATGCAAATCGAGGTGAAAGATGCCGATAATAAAGCTCCTAAACTGACAGTTCCAGCTGATGTTTGTGTGTTAGCGGGGAGCAATATCGTTCAGACGATTACAGCTGAAGATGTAGCATCCAAAACAGGTCGGATTGATCCATTAACGATTTACAGTTCAGGTAATGTCTATGCCAATGTAGATCCAATCTATGCCGTGCTCCAGCCGTTTGCTTCTTTCAGTTCCATTCCGAAACAAACTTCTCCAGCTAAAGGGGCGTTTTCGTGGCAGACAGCCTGCCAGCATGTTCGAAAGGAGCCTTATGATATTTTGTTTAAAGTCGAAGATAATCCGCCAACTGCCATCGGTAATTCGATCAAATTAGTAGATAGTAAAATTTGGAAAATACGTGTGCTAGCTCCCGTTGTTCAAGGACTTAAAGCGGTTACAGGATCTGCTAGCGTGACGCTTTCGTGGACACCTTATACCTGTGTTTTGCCAAACACGACATTAATAATTTACCGCAAGTCTGGCCCATGCGTCACGGTGGTAAATAAATCATGTGGAACGGGTATGACTTTGCCAGGATTTGTGGAAATTGGCCGCTTAAAGGCAACTGAAACTAGTTTTGAGGACAAATCTTTACAGAAAAATACGAATTATACGTACGTGATCGTAGTTGCTTTTACCAATTCAAAAGGTTTAGAAGATTTTAGTCCGATGTCTACTGGAGTTTGTGCTCTGATTGCTACTGCCGCACCTGTGATGACCCATGTTTCTGTGCTAAAGACTTCCAAAACACAAGGTGAAATTTTGGTTCGTTGGTCTCGTCCAGTCAATTTAGATACGGTTTTATATCCAGGTCCTTACCGTTACCAATTGAAGCGAGCAGAAAGTATTTCAGCCGTTGACCTGAAAGCGATCGGCTCACCTTTGGCAGATACGGTGATGGTGGACAAAGGATTGAATACGTTGGAGAAAGGGTATCGATACCAAGTGGATGTATTTTATACTAAAAATCAGAATTGGGAATTATTGGATTCGCCATCGCCAGCAAGTTCTGTTCGTTTACAAGGGCTTGCCTCTGGTAAGACAATTAAATTGAATTGGGAAGCCAATGTGCCTTGGAACAATAATTTTCAAGTTCACCGTATCTATCGTGCACGACCAAATGGGGTTTTCAATCAAATCAATGAGATTTCAGTAGCAGATCCATCAACGTTTCAATACACAGATTTGGGTGTTGACTTTGTGACGACCGATGGGAAATATGACGTGACTATTTCGACAGATTCAACCTATACTTATTATGTGGAAACGGTTGGTGAATATGCTAGGCCAGTATGGGCCAAAGGATTGGTTAACGCCTCTCAATCGTTGGCAGTAAAATCTGTGATCGAATTAAACCCTTGTCCTCCGGTATTGAAATTGGGTTCGAATCCATGTGATATGCCGGGAGGAGATTGTTCGCCAACGAGCTTTACGAATACATTAACATGGACACCAACTGTAACAAATTTGTGTGATCCACAGATAGATTTTTATCGTGTGTATTTTTCGAAAACTGCCGATGGAAAGTACACATTATTGGGAGAGAAAAAGGAATTGTCTTATTTACATAGTCAGGCAAGTTCATTTGTGGGTTGTTATTATGTGACTGCAATTAACATTAATGGCAAGGAAAGCGCAAAGAGTAATGTTGTTTGTCAAGATAATTGTCCTGCTTTTGATTTGCCAAATTTGTTTAGTCCTAACGGAGATCAAAAGAACGATGTGTTTTTGCCAATGCGTTGTCCTCGTTTTGTCAATGACGTTACTTGTACTATTGTAGATCGTTTTGGCCAGGTTGTTTATAATTATACAGGACCATTGTTAGGATTCGGATGGAATGGAAAAGGATTGAATGGTCGTGATGTGCCACCGGGTTCTTATTTTTATACGTGTGATGTTCAATTTGAGGTTGTCGAAGAGTCTAAAAAAACGAAGTCATTAAAAGGATGGATCGAGCTAGTTCGTTAGTCGTATTTATTGATGGGGACTGTGGTTTTTGTCAATGGGCTAGTAAGCAACTTCGCAGGATGTCTGCCCAGGATTTAGCGATATATCCTCAATCGACGGAACTATGTCGCAGCTTTCAAGCTGAAATTCCAGATGCTCGATGGCAATTAGCCACCGTTCAAGTTGTTTCAAAAGGTCAATTGTATATTAAGTCAGCTGCGATCGCCGAGGTACTCAAGCACGCAAAATGGCAGTTTAAGCCCTTGGGATTGATTTTTCTTTTACCAGATCGCTTATTAGACTTGGCATATGACTTCGTTGCCAAGCGTCGATATTATTTCAATGGCAATACGTCCTGTGAAATTAATTCGCCGGAATAAATGGTTTGGAGGCTTGGAAGAAAAGCGGGGTTAATACTTCTTTCCATTGAATAGCGGCAATTTCTAACGCCGCAAAATTGTAATGAACACCATCCCAACGCATGCCACCGTCTTTAATTGCTTGGAGATTCGCACCCTCGAAGGTGTAATCGATTTCTTTCAACATTCGAGCTTGGGCTCTTCTAACTTTGATTTGGTCAGGTATATCTTGCCCAGCATTTGAAAGTGAGATCATGAAAGGCAGATTCGGTTGGCCAATCAAGTCACGTGTTTTCTGTATGTATCTTTTGGTGTAATAGACAATGTCGTTTTCCGCGTCATTATAATCGTTCTCTCCATGAATAACGAAAATTGCACGTAACCCAGTTTTACTCATGTCTGTTAACAATGTTTGTTCAAAACGAGCATAGGGGTAGCGTATTTTCCAATCATAGATTTTGTTCTCAAATTGTTCTCCGTAAGCAGATTTTCCCCATTGAATGGACGTGGTTCCACCTTGACCGGTATTATAGATGAGTACGGGAACATTCATTTTCTTTTTCGTGTAGTCGGCCACACGCCCCCAAAAGCTAGGATTTGCACCAGGAATTGGCCACAATTTGACTTGACACCATGTCTTGTCGTAGTCCGTAATGACATAAGGTTCTTGGCCTTCTGAAATGGAATGTCCAATGACAGCAAAAACTTCACCTACATTAATCGTAGTGGGTAGGAGACCGTCCGTTACAACTTTTCCGTCGGAAGTGAGTTGGATTTGAGCGTAATATCCGCCGCCTACTAATTTGTATTTACCAGAGAATTGCTTGTTGGCCACATCTACTGTTAAATTTTGCCAGTCGGTAGATTGACCACCGAGTCGGCTTACAAATTTAATTTTAGCCGTTTGGAATGGTGTGCCAGCTTGTCCTTTGATGCTAATTTCCCCTTCGTTGCTATTAGAACGTTGTACAAAAGTTTTACTTTTTTCGAGGTCAATGCTAGCAGTAGCGGGTGCTAAAAAGGTATCGTTCGGTGAAATAGGTTCTTTATCGGAAGAACATGCACCCAGGATAAAAAGGGATATTAAAAGAATGCTGACGGTTAATAATCGTTTGTGCATTTGATGGCGTTTTTTTTAAAAGCAGCGAGAAAAAATTATCTTTGCCGAGCTAAAATTTAGTCCAAATTTAATAAATATAATATGAAAGCATATATTTTTCCTGGTCAAGGTTCTCAATTTCCGGGTATGGCAAAGGATTTATACGAGCAATATGAATTAGCTCGCACGATTGTGGAAGAAGCGGATTCTATTTTAGGATTTTCGTTGTCAAAGGTCATGTTTGAGGGGACAGATGAAGAATTGAAACAAACGCGTGTGACGCAACCGGCCATTTATTTGCATTCGGTCTTGGTGGCTAAGTTGGGCAAAGATTTCAACCCTGGCATGGTGGCAGGTCATTCATTAGGAGAATTTTCTGCGTTAGTTGCAGCAGGCGGTTTAGCTTGGCAAGATGGTTTACAGTTAGTTTACAAGCGTGCGTTGGCCATGCAGAAAGCATGTGAAATTCAGCCAAGTACGATGGCCGCGGTTTTGGGATTACCAGATGCAACAATTGAGGCTATTTGTGCAGCTAATGGAACTTCAGTGGTTGCTGCTAATTATAATTGCCCGGGTCAAGTAGTGATTTCGGGTTCTGTAGAAGGAATTGAGCAGGTAGGAAATCAGTTAAAAGAAGCAGGCGCTAAACGTGTATTGCCATTACCGGTAGGAGGGGCATTTCATTCGCCATTTATGGAGCCAGCACGTATTGAATTAGCCGCTGCGATAGAGGCGACTGTCATTGCAAATCCTGTTTGTCCAATTTTTCAAAATGTCAATGCACAGGCATCTCAAGATGCTGGTCAAATTAAAGCTAATTTAATTGCTCAATTAACAGGTGCAGTTCGTTGGACGCAATCAATTGAAGCAATGGTAGCTGCTGGCGCCACAGTATTTGTTGAATGTGGTCCAGGAAAAGTATTACAAGGTCTTGTGCGTAAGATTCATGCGGAGGCACTGGTGTCTTCCATGGAATTAGCTGATTCCTAGGGAGTAGTCTAGTTTGCGGTCAAATAAATCATTTTTTTTTAAGTGATATTTGATTATTTCCTAGATAGACCTTACTTTTGCATCACATTTTGGTATTGACCTATGGTGTAATGGTAACACACCAGTTTTTGGTTCTGGTTTTCTAGGTTCGAATCCTGGTAGGTCAACAGAATAATAAATTAAAGCCTTCTACTTAACGTGGAAGGCTTTTTTTTTGTTATTGCTTCAATAGCATCTGTTTTAATTCCTTGTCTTGGCCAGATTTTTTAAATGTCTTGGCATTATTTCCATAGGTCCAAATAGTCAAAGGAATAGTTACCCCTCTTTGTAATTCATCGGGTATCCCTGCCGATTGTGTTCCACCTTTAATGGTATTGATTACAATGACACCGTTAGCGCCGCGAACACCGTACATGGCAGTTTGGGCGGGGTCTTTAAGAACATTAACCGAAGCGATGTCATTAGGATTGATGGAGTTTATGTTACCGCTTATGGGGACACCATCTACCACATATAATGGGCTATTGGCATTAATCGAGCCTATTCCGCGAATACGGACCATCGCACCTCCACCTGGAGAATTATCATTGCCAACCGTAACACCCGATACTTGTCCCTGTAATTTCTGGTTGACTGATGCGGTATTGACTTGTTTTAATGTCTGATTGTCCACTTCATTAGGCGCTTTTGGTATTGTTTTTTCCTCTACAATCCAAGGAATCAATTGCATGCCAATCCCAGATTCTCCGCGCGAATTTCTTCCTTTAATGAATTTAATAGCTTGAATTTGCTTGAGCGGAATAGCTGACGTGTCTCTAAACTCTAATGGATTAAATTTATCCGCAGGTTCATGCCAAATAACCCATAAGGTATCTTTTCTAATGGAAATTTGTTGGCCTTCACGATGAAAATACGATTTCAAAATACGTTCTACAGGCTCGGTTTGGCCAAAAATTTGGACCGAAATGAACATGAATAAGAAGAGCTTTTTCATTAGTTGAGTTCGCCTAGTTTCTCATAAGAAAGAATCATCGAACGAACGTTATGGTAATTTATTTTCCAGTTATGTGCCATATGGCGCCAGATTGGTTCACCTTCACGGGTCATCAATGGCCACCATTCGCCCGTATTTTGATTAATCATCTTATCGAAAACGAATCGATGAACTTGTTTGTGCGCTTCTAAAAATCGTGTATCCTTCGTTAGTTGGTAGGCATCTAACAAGCCGATGAGCATTTCGGCTTGTTGCCAAAATTCTTTTTCAAAATCAGAAGCTTCGCCGATATGTGAACCTTCCACAAAAACACCGCCAAATTCCCAATCTATACCATGTTCCAAGGCATGGTAAAATGCTTTTTCTAGATTAGGGCGGTATTTTTCAAGGTCGAATTGGCCAATTTTGATGGCATGCATAAGAAGCCAGCCAAATTCTGCATTATGGCCATAGGAAGTGTTGTCTGTTGATGAGGCTTTTTGGCCTCCATCTGCAAATCGATCCCAGCCCCAAACGATATCGAATTTGATTTGTGGTGCTACCTCCCAATTGGCCCAAAATTGCGGGATGCCTGTTCCGGTTTTGGGATGCATGATTTTGTGAATTAGTATTTCGATTACTTCCTCTAATTTGCGGCGATGTAATGATTTTCCACTGGCCTCATACAACGTGGTGAAAGCTTC
>JBEDFG010000040.1:0-11783 GCA_041175285.1 Bacteroidota bacterium
CGCGGTTCAAAAGGTGAATGGCATCACGCCAGACGGCAGCGGAAATGTGGCGATTCTATATGGCAGAACGTATACTGGAATCTATAATGGAGGCGTTTTTACAGCCGTAGGCTCCCCAACAAACAGTGACATCTACATCGTTTCAGCGGATCCGACAACTAGCAATAATGGTCGAACGTTTATTTATGACGGTGCTAACTGGAATGAAATTAGTACGGATCAAGCGGCATTGGATGCGCGTTACGTTCGACTTTCCGGTGGAAACATGGGAGGTAATTTAAGTTTTGGCATAGGTAAAAAAGTGATATTGCAAGATGCCCCTTCCTCGGATACGGATGCGGTCAACAAGGCTTATGTGGATAATACGGTCAGTACAGGAGGTACGCCGGATGCGTCATCTACTGTCGCAGGTAAAATTAAATTGTTAGGTGATATCACGGGGACAGCATCGAGTCCCAGCATTGCTGCCAATGCCATTAGCACCCTGAAAATCGCGGATGGCGCGGTGACAGACGCTAAAATTTCAGGCATTCTATCCGCTGCCAAAGGAGGAACAGGAGTCGACAATTCAGGAAAAACAGTGACACTGGGTGGGAATTTGGTCTTGAATGGCGCATATGCGACCAACTTAACCGTAACGGCAGCGACCTCCTTGAATTTACCTAATTCAGGAACCTTGAGTACCTTGAGTGGACCAGAAGATTTAAGCAACAAATCCATCAATGGTATTAGACCAGGTAGCTTAGGTACTGGTTTTAATATTTCCGGTGGGACAATTTCTAAAACACTGACCGTAGCCAATGATGCATCCATCATCGGTTCGAACACAGGTGATCAAACGATCACATTAAGTGGTGATGTGACAGGTTCTGGCACGGGTGCGATTTCCGCTACGCTAGCGAATAGTGGCGTAGTGGCTGGAGATTTTGGCAGCGCCACAGCTATTCCGGTGATTTCAGTGGATGCGAAGGGACGTATCACATCCATTGCAACCCAGGCAATTTCCGCTACAAGTCCTGCCGGTACAGCACTGACAGAAGGTAAAATATGGGTAGGAAATGGATCGAACGCAGCGGCAGCACAAGCAATCTCAGGAGATGTTAGTATGTCAAATGCCGGCGTCATTTCAGTGGGAACCGGCAAAATCACGAATGGCATGTTGGCCGGCTCCATCGACCTCAGCTCGAAAGTAACCAACGTTCTACCTGTGGCTAACGGCGGAACAGGACTGAATACCTTATCAAACCAAGGAATATTAATCGGCAATGGAACAAGTAGTATCAATTCGCTTACGGGCACGACCGCTGGGGATTTAGTTAGTTATTCTGGAACTGCTTGGGTAGCTGCGCAGCCAACAGCCGCGGATGCAACACATGCGGGAATTATGACCACGGGAACGCAAACGCTTGCCGGGGCGAAAACCTTCGCCAGTTTAACTACGAGTGGAAATTCGACTGTTGGAGGAAACCTCGTTGTAACCGGATCACAAACAAATAGTGCATTAACTGCCTCCAAAGTAATCTTTACGGACGCTTCGAAAGTACTGACTTCGACGGGAACCGTAGGTGTTGCCCAAGGAGGAACGGGAGCAGCTACCCTACCAAGCGCGGGCTTATTGGTGGGTGCTGGAACATCAGCCGTGACGTCATTAAGTCCTGGGACAGATGGCCAAATTCTAGTTTCCCGTGCGGGAGTTTGGGGGGCGGAAAATGCCTCGCCGGCGGTAACGCTCGGAAATGTAAATGGCAGCTCGACAGCTAAGGGATTAACAATTACAGCTGGCGGGGAAATAAGTCTAAGCCCGGCAGATGGTACGAATGCGGGAATTATGACCACCGGAACGCAGACGCTTGCCGGGGCAAAAACCTTTGCCAGTCTAACCTCCACTGGAAATTCGACCGTTGGAGGAAACCTCGTTGTAACCGGATCCCAAACAAATAGTGCTCTAACTGCCTCCAAAGTAATCTTTACGGACGCTTCGAAAGTACTGACTTCGACCGGAACCGTGGGGGTGGTTCAAGGGGGAACGGGAGCTGCAACGCTAACTGCCGGAAGCTTGTTGGTCGGCAACGGAACAGGAGCCGTGACAAGTCTAGAACCAAGCACGGCTGGTTATGTACTTAAAGTAGTGGGATCCTCTTGGATCGTCTCAGCTCCTGATACGCTCCGGCAGCGAATTCAAAAGTGCAAATGTTTATTAATGGCATACGCATAGATAAAACTGCCTATAGTTTATCAAGCAATATCATCACCTACATTCCTGCCAATAATAGTAGTTTCACCTTGGTTGCTGGCGACCGAATCCAATTCGACTATGCATATTAGACTTTTCATTTTATTAATTTTTACAACCTGTTTCGCATTTGGACAATCAGTTACAGGACAAGGTAGAATTACGAATTCACGATCCGAATTTGTCAACAAGGCGGGTAAGCGATTTACGTTGGATGGGGTATTGCCCACGGGCCAACTGGATGCGTTACCTCCATGTACAAACATTCGGATAGAACACGTAACAAGTCGTGGTGTTGCACCCGTAGCGAAAACGATAACGTACGATTTGGCTTATTCCACGATTACAGGCACAAATAAATGTTGGCTTTTACAAAATCTCGGATCAACAAACCCGCCAATAAGTGCTACAGATAACACAGAAGCTGCATCCGGATGGTATTGGCAATTTGGCAGCAAAACTGGCTTCAGGTACACCACCAGTCGTACTCCTTCTTCCACGTGGCCTAACCGGACATTAACGAATGTCGACTGGGCCGCTTCACAAGATCCATGTACGATTGAATTGGGTACAGGATGGCGCTTACCTACGTATCAAGAATGGAGAACAATCGCGTTAAATTACAATTATGAAGCCCAACTTTTTGCTTCAGAAATTAACTTACATAATGCAGGGTGGCTACGTCAATCAGATGGCGTAATTCAAGAACGTGGATCAACGACACATTATTGGAGCCGAGAAAGTGATACCAATGTAAATGCGCGAGGTTTTGTCATTCCAACTGCTGGGGGTATATCAACTTCATCCACAAACGATAAAGATGCCGGATTTAGCGTTCGTTGCATTCGCGACTAATATCATTTTTTCTATTGATTGAAAAGTTTAATTTAGCAAAATGAAATCAAACATGACACTCATTTTTGCTGGACTTTGGCTGCTTTTGGCCTGTTCCAAAAAAGAAGAAAGCGTTTCTCCTACCACAGGTAACATCACCGAATCCGTATACGCATCTGGTACAATCAAATCAGCGAATCAATATCAAGCATTCGTCGCTGTTAGCGGAATCATAGAAGAAATTTACGTGCAGGAAGGTCAAGAAGTGGAAGTGGGAACCCCACTTTTACGTGTATCCAATGAGACCCAAAAGTTTAATTTAGAGAATGCCAAACTTAGTGCCAACTTCAACGATCAAGCAAATAACCAAGGAAAACTAGTCGAAGCAGAAGCAATCGCACAAACTTCCAAGTCAAAACTCAAATTAGATTCGAGCTTATTTGCACGCCAAAAAGCACTTTGGGCACAGCAAGTTGGCACCCGCGTCGCCTACGAACAAGCTGAATTAAACTTCCAAAGCTCGAAGGCTAATTATGTTTCGGCCCAGCAGCGCTTGACAGATTTGCGCCGACTAATCAATTTCAGTTCGGCACAAACCAAGAAAAACGTACAGATTTCAGCGAGACAATCGGAGGATTTCATCCTAAAAAGTCAAGTAAAAGGAACGGTTTTCAACCTACTCAAAGAGAAAGGAGAATTGGTTAGTCCACAGACACCAATTGCTGTTTTAGGTAATGCTCAAAACTTAACGCTTGAAATGCAAGTAGATGAAAATGACATCTTCCAGGTTAAACTGGGACAGCAAGTTGCCGTAACATTTGACGCCTATAAAAACCAAGTTTTCGAGGCGAAGGTAACCAAAATCGCTACCATCATGAATGAGCGAAATAAAACATTTCTGGTGGAAGCAAACTTCACAAAAGCTCCTGAGAAGCTATTTCCCAACGTAACTTTTGAAGCTAATATCATTCTGCGAACTAAACAGAACGCCCTCATCCTTCCCCGCAATTACCTGAAAAACGATTCCATGGTGACCCTGGTAGATGGTAGCACACGAATCGTCAAACTGGGACTGACGGATTTCCAAAAAGCCGAAATCCTTCAAGGACTAAGTAGCAAGGATCAAGTGGTAAAGCCTAAATAATGAATTTAAAATTAATTGTTCAGGTATCGATTTCATTATTACTCGCCCGCTGGAAACAAACGCTTGTTGCCGCGGTGGGCGTCACTTTTTCCATCGCCATGTTCGTCACCTTACTTGGTTTTATGAATGGCTTGAATGATTTATTGGATGGTTTGATTATGAATCGCACGGCTCATATCCGACTATACCACGACATCAATGTCAGCAAAAACCAACCGGTCGATATTCTTTCACCCCGTACATCCAATTTTGTCAATTCGGTTAAACCAAAAAACCAACGGCTCGAATTGTATAATAGTGCGCAAATCATGCAAGCCATCAAACAAGATGCGCGCGTCTTAGGTGTTGCCCCCAAAATCAATGCGCAAGTTTTTTATAACGTTGGGACCATCGATCTCACCGGGGTCATCAATGGCATTGATCCTGATGAAGAAAATCGATTATTTATGTTCAGTGATTACGTCACTCGCGGCAACTACTTGGACCTGAAAAACATACCTAATAGCATCATTTTGGGCAAAGGAGTGGCCGACAAAATGGCTGCAAATATAGGAGATGTTGTCCAAGTCACAACCAGCAAAGGTGAACGATTGCAGCTCAAGGTCGTAGGATACTTTCAATCCGGCCTACAAGATTTAGACAAAGTCCAAAGTTATTGTTCAATTAGCACAACCCAGAAACTCCTAGGTGTCTCCAATAATTACATCACCGACGTACAAGTCAAATTAAAAGACATCTTGATGGCTCCCGAAATGGCGAAAGAATATCAGCGATATTACGAGACAGATGCGATTGATATCCAACAAGCAAACTCGCAGTTTGAAACGGGAAGTTCTGTCCGAAGTATTATCTCCTATGCCGTTGGCGTTACGTTACTAATCGTTGCGGGATTTGGTATTTACAACATCCTGAACATGATGATTTATGAAAAAATGGATTCCATTGCGATTATGAAAGCCATCGGTTTTTCAGGAAAAGATGTGAACTTAATCTTCATTTTCATCGCATTGAGCATCGGAATTTTTGGTGGTATTTTAGGCTTACTCGCAGGTTTTGGAATGTCTAACATCATTGACAACATCCCTTTTAATACTGAATCCTTACCTACGATTAAAACCTATCCGATTAATTACAATCCGGTATTCTATATCATTGGTGGGATATTTTCCATTGTCACCACCTACTTGGCAGGCTATTTTCCTTCGCGTAAAGCCAGTAAGATTGACCCTGTTATTATCATTCGCGGGAAATAAGCATGTCACATATTCACAAAGAAGTTTTACGGGCAACAAACATCACCAAGTACTTTCATGATCCCATGACGGTAAAGGTGTTGGACAACATCAACTTTAGCTTAAATCAGAGTGAATTCGTCTCTGTGATTGGAAAATCAGGGTGTGGCAAATCAACGCTTTTGTATATCCTTTCGACCATGGACACCGACTATGAAGGCGAATTGTTCATCGATTCCGTGGGTATGACTGCGAAAACCGAAAAGGAATTAGCGCGTGTTCGCAATGAAAAAATTGGGTTTGTATTTCAGTTTCACTATTTGCTGAACGAATTCAACGTATTAAAAAACGTCATGTTGCCAGGCCTAAAACTAGGAAAATACAGTGAATCCGAGGTAGAGCACCGGGCCTATGAAAAATTGAAGGTGTTGGGGATTTCAAACGAAGCTCTCAAAATGCCTAACCAATTATCAGGCGGTCAGAAACAACGTGTTGCGATTGCACGCGCGTTAATCAATGATCCGTTGTTGATCATGGGTGATGAGCCAACTGGAAATTTGGATAAAAAAAACAGTGATATTGTATTTCAAACCTTCCAACAATTGGCGGAAGAATTCCATCAAACACTTTTGATTGTGACTCACGATAATGAATTTGCCCACAAGACATCCCGCATCATTGAGATGCAAGATGGCAAAATCATAAATCAGTAATTATTCTTTAACTATACTAGCCACGAACGGCTTACCCACTGTTTGCACCACGTGCAAGACATATTTCGCTGGGCGAAAATTCTGAAATTCGGTTAGATTAATCTCAGTAATTCCCTCAGGATAGGTGGATTCCCACATGACACTGCCCACAATATCGTAAATGACAACGTAGGATTTAGAGGTACTTTTCTCCGAGAATTGAATCTTCAACTTATCCACGAATGGATTTGGAAATACGGTGTACGTAATCGGGTTTTCAATCGATGTTTGCACCTTCAAACCTGATTTCTGTATACTTCGTGTAATCAAATTCGGCTGCTTAAAGCCTTGTCGGATCGTAATCCCCGACTTGACCGTTGTTCCTGTGACTACACTCGACTGACCAATCACATGCGAATAATAGCGCCCATTTACGGACTTTGTCACACCGCCAGAAGAAATGGTTGAGTTTTGTGCCCAAATGAATTGAGTAACAAGAACGAAGAAAAGAGTCAAGAATGTTTTCATAGGTAGAACCAAAGATTGCGAAAGGTACGAAAAATCCCTAGCCCGCGAGGTATTTCAATCCCGGGATTTTACGTAATACCCAAACAATTGCGCCAGAAATCAACAAACAGGTAAATGCCGTCAAGGGAATACCTATACTTGGATGCCACATGCCTCCATAAATCTTGATTTTCACTAAGTAAAATAACACGATAATATGGATCAAATAAACGCCATAGCTATGAGAACTAATCCAATCCCTCAGGGCCATGGTGCCGGGTATTGTCAGTTCATAGGCCTTAAATAACAAAAACAATCCAGCGGTCGACATGACCACACTCGGCGAAAAATTGGCATACAACAAGCCATAAAATTTTCCGTCCTCCAGTGATTGTAAGTAAGTTCCTTCCATGGTCCAAATCGTACCCGCAAGAAACAAAATCCAGGCAATCGCCTTCGAAAAATGATGGGTACTCAGGTAGTAACCGAGAACGAGGTAGCCCAGATAACCAGTAAAATAAGGCAATTTGACTGGAAGGCTCAAGCCTGGAAAGTGTGGATTATCGAACAATAGGGTCACTAGCCACATCCCCAGGAAGAATTGCAAATGGCTTTCTCGTGCCTGACGCACCCAAGATCCTACAATAGGTATGAAAAGATAAACCCCCACAATCATGTAGATATACCAAAAATGATAGGATGCCCCCTCGAAATATTGTTGGAAAATCCACGATGGCGCTACTGAACGTCCACCAAGTCTAACTTGCCAATTGAATATGGCAAACACCGTATTGTAAAATAAAAAGGGAACGATGATTCGCAAAAAGCTCTTCTTGAAAAAGGCCCCTAATTCTTCTTCGCGGGGCAACAAAAGTGCTCCTGAAAGCATGACAAAAATGGGCACCGCATAGCGAAAACCGCCATTATACAGATTCGCAAACCACCAGGCAGAATCAGGCGTTTTCCCAAAGTTCAATAAGACATTCGCTGCCGAATGTATCAGCAAAACCGCTAGGGTTGCTGTGACACGCAAATTATCTAAGTATTGAACTTTGGGAACGGCCATCAATAAAAGGGTTGTTTGTAGAAACGTTTCTTGGTTGCCGCATAAATCGCATTAGCGATCGAACCACCGGTTGGCGGCAATGCCGGCTCCCCTAGGCCCGTTGGACTGATACCATTATCCACAAAATAAGCATCAATTTTCGGAACTTCATTTCCTCGGATCATGCGATAAGCATTAAAGTTCGTCGGGCTTGTCACACCAGCTTGAAAATTCAATTTGGCAAACATGGCATGTCCCATCCCATCGATAATCGCTCCTTTGACCTGGTTTTCAGCTCCACTTAAGTTGATGACCTCACCACAATCCGTCACCGCAGTTACCTGCGTCACTTGAGGCTTGCCATTTTTCACTTGCACATCAGCCACTTGAGCCACATAGGAGAAATGAGAGAAATACACACTAAATCCTTGGTGCACCCCTGGTTTCTTTTTCCACTGCGACTTCTCGGCTACTTGCTTAATGACTTCAGCAAAACGATCTGGTTCATATGTAATCTTCCCTACTGGATTTGATTTCACGCGCGCTAATAAATCCAAGCGCATTTGAATAGGATCTTTTCCGGCTGCTTCAGCTACTTCGTCTAAGAACGCTTGTTCCGCAAATCCCAAGAAATTGGTAATAGGCGCACGCCAGGGTCCTGTTGTTACGGCCGACTTTTGATCCACTGATTCAATTAAAACGTGATCAATGGCACCCACTGGGAAGTTGTCCTGACGCGTAGAATTTCCCGCGTTTAAACCAACGCCACGTAGATAGAAAGCTGTAATATTTCCTTTTGCGTCAATACCTGCTTTGAAATGGTACCGCGCGGCTGGTCGGTAAGTTCCACCACCCATATCATCTTCACGTGTCCACATGACAAGGACAGGCTTTTTAATGATGCTAGATAATTCGGCCGCTTCTAAAACAAAATCGTTACTTAGACGCCGACCGAATCCTCCGCCCATTTTTGTTAATTCTACTTGAATCGTATTTTCGGGAACACCTAATAAGGTCGCAACCGCTTTTTGAGCCGGTTGGGGCACTTGCGTAGGACCCGCTAGTAAAACGGCACCCGGCTTGACATCCGCAAAAAAGTTCATCGGCTCCATCGGGCTATGCGAAATGAACGGACATTCGTAGGTCGCTTCGATTACTTTGGCCGCTTCTGAAATAGCTTTTGCAAAATCCCCATCTTTCCGTTGGAGCGTCGCCTTATCCGATTTCATACCTGCATCAAACCAAGCCTGATGCGTATCATTACTTTCCAAAGGGGCATCGGAACCGTACGAACAAGTTAGATTTTGACGTGCTTGCATGATTTCATAGGTACTTTTTCCTACGATGGCCACTTTATTTTTAAATGAAACCACATTGATGATTCCGGGCATTTTCTTCACATCATCGGCAGAGAAAGATTTCAGCGTTGCCCCAAAAGGTGGACGAACAATCTGCGCAAATACCATATCAGGCTTGCGAATATCAATCCCAAATACAGGCTTTCCAGTTACAATGGATTTATTGTCTACCCCACGAACACGCGTACCTATGATTTTATAATCTTTACGATCTTTATAAGTCACTGTTGCGGGAACTGGTAATTTAGCCGCTTCTGCCGCCAAAGAACCATAAGATGCCTTTTGACCAGCAGGCCCTAAAACAAAACCGTTCGAAGTCTTACAAACACTGGCATCGACCTTCCACTGATTTGCAGCCGCTTGCACCATCATTTGGCGCACGCTTGCTCCTGCTTTGCGTAATCGCTCCCAAGAATGCTTCAGGGCTCCTGAACCTCCGGTTAATTGGCGTTCAAAATTCTGTGTATCTAAATTCGCTTGCAATACTTCTACTTGCTTCCAATCTACGTCTAATTCCTCCGCCACAACGACTGGGAAAGCTGTTTTAATTCCTTGTCCAATCTCTGGATTCGGAGAATATAATCGAATTTTCCCTAAAGCATCAATGCTCAAAAAAGCATTAAATCTGCCTGGTTCATTGGCAATCGCCATCGTAGCGCCTTTGGACTCGAACCAATCGAATCCCAGGGTAAACACACTGGTAAAAAGTGCTGTTTGTTGGATAAAATTTCTACGTGTCGTTTTCATTTTTTGACTTTTTTAGAGGCTAATGCGACTGCTTCTTGGATACGGTGGTAGGTACCGCACCGACAAATATTTCCGGCCATGCCGTCCACAATTTCTTGTTTCGACGGATGGGGATTTTTCTTTAGTAATGCGGCTGCCGTCATGATTTGTCCAGCTTGGCAATAGCCACATTGGGCTACGTCTAGTTCATCCCATGCTTCTTGGATGGGGTGTTTTCCTGCAGGATCTAAACCTTCGATGGTTGTGATTTGCGCATTGCCCACAGCGGAAATTGGCAATACACAAGAGCGCATCGGCTCTCCATTCACCCACACGGTACAAGCGCCACATTGGGCAATACCGCAACCAAATTTAGTCCCTAAAAGACCTACATGATCCCGTAAAGCCCACAAAAGTGGCGTGTTGGAATCAATGTCCAAGCTTACTTTTTTTCGATTAATCGTCAATGTGATTGCCATGACCTATTTTTTCTTTTTAATGATTTCTTTGATACGCAAGTTTCTAAACTTTAACGGAGATCCGTGACCTAAAAACCCAATATGGCCTGTTTTGTTTAACAAACCTGGATGTTCTTTATGATCTGGCGTTCCGTCTTTGATGGCCTGCACAATGTCGCCATCTGTAATAACTTCACCATTTAAAATTACTTTGATGTGATTACCCTCCGCGATCACTTCTTGCTCATTCCACTCGCCCACCGGCTTCAAGAATCCTTGTTTCGCTGGGATGATTCCATACACGGAACCGTGGTATTGATACGGTTGTAATTTGGCATAAACGGGAGCCGTATTATCCAAAATTTGCAATTCCATACCCACATACGCTGCGTCTCCTTCGAGCGGAGCGCGAATACCTAGGCCGTTATTGGCACCTGGTGTCAACTGAAATTCAAACTTCATATGGAAATCACCGTATTCTTTTTTCGTGTATAAATTTCCTTTACCACCACGTTTCGGGTCAATGATCAATTCGCCATTTACGGGATAATAGTCAGTCGTATTTCCAGTCCAATTAAACAACGATGATCCGTCGAAAAGAGGCTCAAAACCGACTTCCTCAGGCTTATACGTGGGCTGTGGTGCCAACTCCTTTACATATATATTTCGATAAACAATGTGGTTTCCATGCGCTTGCAATTCAATGGCATCTTTGATGAAAATTGGGATTTTACGATCCCAATAGTTTTCCAAAATCACATTGTCTACAACCAATTCCCCATTCAAATAAACGGTTACGCGTTCCCCTCGCATGATGATTCTGAATGTATTCCACTCGCCAACGGGGTTGTCGGCCACTTTCGAAGGATTTTTTGGATTGATTTGATTGTTGTACAAACCTCCAGAACCCACTTGGGCACCTACATTCGTACGGGCAATATCCCAAATTTGAACTTGAGGTGAACCGCGTAGGTAAAGTCCGGCGTCTCCGTCTTTTTCAATTTTCCAATCAATCGTTAGTTCAAAATCTTGGTAATCTTTAACTGAACATAAATTGTCACCATGTCCCGTAAAGTGCAGTTCCTCTCCTTGTGCTTGCCAGCCTTTGCGCATGATCGAATCTGCTTTGATTTGTTTCATGGCCAGCGTGTCAGCAGAAGTTTTCCGACGTTTGACTGGATTATCTACGAGACCTTTCCAGCCGCGTAAATCCACGCCATTGTACATCGTATAAAATCCACGACCTGGGTTGCTTTTCATAACATGGTCGCGAATGGCTGCATCTGAGATTTGCCATATGTTTTCAAGTACCCATTCTTTCGTCATCGTCCCTTGAAATTCTGGGTTGGCCACATACAAAGCGGCTAATCCGTCCACAGCGATTTGCTTGATATTCGGTTCTTTTAAGCCTAAATACAAGGTGCGCATGGCCGACAATGAATTACATTTCGTTATACCTTTGTATATCTGCTCGCGTGTATCTAGGTTTTGGGTCAAATCTAACGCATTTCGGTAGCGCAAAACTTGTTGGTCTACATTCGAATAAGTCCTCCC
>JBEDFG010000041.1:0-9631 GCA_041175285.1 Bacteroidota bacterium
TTTCAGAACAGACCCAAGCATGCAAAACTTAACTATTTCACAAGAAGTCGCCCATCATTTATTACGCATTCAAGCGATTCGATTACGACCAGACAACCCATTTACGTGGGCATCCGGCTGGAAATCACCTATTTATTGTGATAATAGAATTTCTCTTTCAGATCCAGAAGCAAGAACTTACATCAAAAACAGCTTATCAGCAGCCGTAAAGGGCTATTTCAAAGACGTGGATGTCATTGCTGGTGTTGCTACAGCAGGTATTGCCCAAGGAGCATTAGTGGCTGATTTACTTGACCTACCTTTCTGTTATGTTCGTCCAGAACCTAAAAAACATGGCATGGGCAATCAAATCGAAGGAAGCATTAAACCTGGCCAAAAAGCAGTACTCATCGAAGACTTAATCTCAACTGGCGGAAGCTCACTAAAAGCGGCAGATGCATTGCGCACAGAAGGTGTAGAAGTTTTAGGAATGGTGGCTATTTTCACCTATGGTTTTGGGATAGCAGATGATAACTTTAAAAATGCAGGTGTTCCATGCTACACACTTAGCAATTATGATGTTTTGGTCGAAGAGGCCATCAAATTGGATTATATTTCCGAAACACAATTAGTTACGCTTCAAGACTGGCGCGTAAACCCTAGCGAATGGCGCAAATAAATTATTTGATACGATAAACATAACCAGGTAGTGCTTTAACCAAACCCTGGAATTCAAGATTCAATAAGGTAATCGCTAAGTCGGTTACCTTTTTTTGTATTAGAAAAGCCAACTGATCTAAGGAGCACTCCCCTTCTTTAAATAGAATGGCCATTAATTGAGATTCATCTTCTGTTAATCGACTCCATGACATTTGCTTGGGGGATTGAATGCGGTCACCCTCAGCAAGCCAATTCATCTGTAAGGCTAACGCATGCCAACAGGTATAAATGGTCGCCTTGTGTTTTTGAATCAATTCATTACAACCCTCAGAGAACATTTTATCCAAATTACCGGGTACGGCAAAAACCTCACGGTGGTAATTATTCGCATAATCAGCTGTTATTAAAGCACCACCTTTAACTGCCGCTTCGATAACTAACGTTGCATCAGTCATACCCGCAATGATTCGATTACGTAAAGGGAAAAAACGGGGATCCGGTTTTTGATGTAATGGGTATTCTGACAATACGCCACCATGTTGTATCATACGCTCCAAATACTGCTTATGCTTAGCAGGATAAACATAATTAAATCCACCGGCTAACACAGCAATATTTTCAACTCGCATCTCAATGCATTGTCGGTGCACCTCAATATCTATTCCATAAGCCAAACCACTTACAAATACCGTAGGACAACCGAGCGACTGTTCAATTAACGATTGAGTAACTCTTCTACCATAATCAGTAGCTTTTCGCGTTCCTACCACCGCTAAACAACGTTCTTGGTTTAAATCAGCAGTTCCCTGATAATACAAGACTAATGGCGCATCGTAGATATGTTTTAGACGATCCGGATAAGCTGCGTCCAGATAAAAAAGAATGGAAATTTGATGCTGCTCACATGCTTTTAGAATTAATGCGGCTTCATTTAAATAGAGCTTCTGAAAAACCGATTCGGCTAAAATGGGGCCAATATGGGGTATCTTTTGAAGTTCTACTCGTGAAGTTTGAAAGATTGCTTCCGCTGAACCAATATAAGAAATGAGTCTTCGAGCATTGACAACGCCAATTTGAGGAATACGCGATAGGGCAATTTGATAGAATTTTTCAGAAGTATACATGGACTAGGATTTCCACGAAACTACGAACCGACTATTCTAATTCCTGAGATAAAACTTGTAAAAAATCACGAATTTCAGTTAACTGATTAATTACCGCCTGATTGGGATTTTTGACTGCTCCCTTGTTATTTAAAGCTTGTTTAGCACCTTCAATGGTTAAACCTTTCACATCAATCATGTCAACCAAAACCTTGATTTTTTCAATATCGACTGGTGTATACTTTCGAATTCCCGTTCCTGTACGCTTAGGTAATAAATGAGGAAACTGGGCTTCCCAATACCGCAATTTGGATGTATTGACTTTAAATAGCTTAGCTACTTCAGAAATCGAATAATAATGCTTATCTAAATCCATGCGAGGAATCAATAAAATCAACAAAAAAACCTAATTTTGCGATTCTTGTCTAAACAAAAATAAACAAGAGGACGCATTAAACCAATCCATTACCAAAATTAGCCCAAATGACTTCTTCGGAGATCCGCCAACAGTTCTTAGATTTCTTTCAATCTAAAGGTCACATCATTGTTCCTTCTGCTCCATTAGTAGCCAAGAACGACCCCACCCTGTTATTCAACAATTCAGGTATGGCTCAATTCAAGGACTTTTTCTTGGGAAACGGAACTCCTCCATCGAAACGTATTGCTGACACACAAAAATGTCTACGCGTTTCAGGAAAACATAATGATTTAGAAGATGTAGGTTTTGATACATACCACCACACCATGTTTGAAATGCTTGGTAACTGGTCATTTGGTGATTATTTCAAACAAGAAGCTCTTACATGGTCTTGGGAATTATTAACCGAAGTATTCAAATTACCAAAAGACCGGATCTATGTTTCCGTCTTTGAAGGAGATAAAAAAGATGGCGTCCCATTTGATCAAGAAGCATTCGATATTTGGAAAGCGATCGTAGGTGAAGATCGTATCATTTACGGAAATAAAAAAGACAATTTCTGGGAAATGGGAGAAACTGGCCCTTGCGGACCATGTTCTGAAATTCACATCGATTTACGCGATGCTGATGAAGTTGCCAAAGTTTCTGGTAAATCACTTGTAAACGCAGACCATCCACAAGTCGTAGAAATTTGGAATAACGTCTTCATGCAATTTGAACGAATGGCAGATGGATCATTAGTTCCTCTTCCAAACAAGCACGTAGATACCGGAATGGGCTTTGAGCGTCTATGCATGGCAATTCAAGGTAAACAATCGAATTATGACACCGACGTATTCCAAGGAACAATCCAATATTTAGCACAAAAAGCTGGCAAAAAATATGGGGACGATAAATGGGCCGATATCGCCATGCGCGTTATCGCTGACCACATTCGTGCTATTGCTTTTTGTATTGCAGATGGCCAATTACCATCAAATGCAAAAGCTGGTTATGTAATACGCCGTATTTTACGTCGTGCTGTGCGTTACGGATATACCTATTTAGGCTTTAAAGAGCCTTTCATGCACGAATTAGTACCCTTATTAGCAAAACAATTCACAGGTGTTTTCGATGAATTAATCGCCCAAGAAGCATTTGTTGCCAAAGTGATTTACGAAGAAGAAGTTTCCTTCCTTCGCACCTTGTCAACCGGACTAATTCGTTTGGATAAATTAATGGAAGATTGCTCAGGCAAAATACTTTCAGGTGATGATGTATTTGAGTTAAATGATACCTATGGTTTCCCAATCGATTTAACCGCGTTAATTGCGCGCGAAAAAGGCATGGACATTGATGAAGCTGGATTTAATAAAGCTTTACAAGAACAAAAAGCAAGATCGCGTAAAGATGCGGGAGCAAGTGCTGCGGACTGGGTTATTATCCGTGATGGTGAAGAAGTTTCCTTCATCGGTTATGATGAAACAAGCACGACTACGCAAATATTAAAATATCAAAAGATTGAAAATAAGGCAGGTGTTCAATATAAAGTTGTTTTAGAAACAACACCATGTTACGCTGAATCAGGTGGACAAGTTGGCGACACCGGTACCCTTAATTTCAAAAAATCTGGAATTGCCTTGGCGATTGTAGATACTAAAAAAGAGAATGACTTAATCGTACATTTTGTTACAGATTCACGCATTGAAAAATTAGCCGAGGAGGAAGAAATTTTCGTCGAAATCAATGTTTCTCGTAGAAGAGCGATAACACATCATCACAGTGCAACGCACCTACTTCAAGCGGCTTTGCAAGAAGTTTTAGGAAAGCATGTTGCACAAAAAGGAAGTTTGGTCAATGATGAATTGTTACGTTTCGACTTTTCTCATTTCCAAAAAGTAAGTGATGATGAAATTCGTCAAATCGAACAAATTGTTAATGCCAAAATTGCGGAGAACATTCCATTACTAGAGGAGCGAAATGTCCCTATCGCACAAGCGAAAGAAAAAGGTGCCATGGCCCTATTTGGCGAAAAATACGGAGATTTTGTTCGTGTAATCACGTTTGATAAAAACTATTCAGTCGAACTTTGCGGAGGTACTCACGTGCCATCAACAGGTGAAATTGGGCTTTGTAAAATTATTTCTGAAAGTTCAGTTGCTACAGGTGTCCGTCGGATCGAAGCTATTACATCTCAAAAAGCCTATGCCTTATTGAGCGAACAAGAGGTAATCTTATCGGAATTAAACGCCCTTTTAAAAGCTCCTAAAGATTTAATTAAAGCGGTTAGCCAATTAATTGAACAGTCAAATACTTTGCAAAAAACAGTTGCATCGTATCAAGCCAAAGAAATTGGCGGTTTGAAAACAGCATTATCGAAACAAATAAGTTCGCAATCTGGAACGCCATACTTGATCGCACAAGTAAATGTACCAACAGCCGATGCATTGAAAAACTTAGCTTTTGATTTACAAACTGAAACAGGGAGTTTGTTCTGTTTATTAGTTGCTGAAATAGAAGGAAAAGCAAGTTTAGCCTTAGCTATTTCGAAAGATTTGGTTGAAGCTAAATCACTTAATGCAGGAACAATTGTTCGCGAATTAGCGAAAGAAGTTCAAGGCGGAGGAGGTGGACAAGCATTTCTTGCTACCGCTGGAGGTCAAAACCCAGCTGGATTAACCAAAGTGATCGAATTAGCGCACAACTATTTATAGGATGCACCCATCCATTCCCCTCGTACCTTTTACAGAAGTATCTGAACAAATGGATACGTGGGGCATGGCAGGTGTTCCCTTTCAATTTTTCATCAGCTACGATGGTAGTCAAGCTTGGATAGGTAGTCAAGAAGAGGCTCAAAAACTGGGTATAGATATTCAGATCCGAAAAAAGCCTATCGGCCAAGGCATACCACTACAATTACAAAAATCCCCCATTTCACTTGAGTCATATCAGCGTAAATTTGAATATGTCCAACAAGAGCTCAAAAAAGGAAATTCATTTTTAGTGAATTTGACAGCAGAGACTCCAATTCAATTTGATGCAACCTTACAAGTAATTTTTGAACAAGCGCAAGCGGCCTACAAAATGAATTGCGCAAATAAATTCATCGTTTTTTCACCAGAATGTTTCATACAGATTAAGGCAAATAAAATTTATAGTTTTCCAATGAAGGGAACATCTTCAGTTCGTTCGAATCCTTCAACGGACACCTTGATGGCCGATCAAAAAGAACAGGCGGAACACGCCACGATCGTCGACTTAATTCGGAATGATCTGAGTCGCGTGGCCTTCCCAATTCAAGTAGATTCCTACAAATACACGGAACAAGTAAAAACGAATGAAGGTGATTTATGGCAAATGTCATCACAAATTTCAGGAGACCTACTTCCTACATTTAAAGGCAAAATTGGATCCATTTTGCGCGAATTACTGCCTGCAGGCTCCATCACAGGAGCACCCAAACCCTCCACGATTCAAATTATTGAAAATGCGGAACAATATAATCGAGGATTTTATACCGGCGTCATGGGGGAATTTGATGGTCAAAATCTTGACTCAGGTGTCATGATTCGATTTATAGAAAATAAATCAGATCAAATGATTTTCAAAAGTGGTGGTGGAATTACCGTTTTTTCAGAACTTGAAAAAGAATACAACGAACTCATTCAAAAAGTATATCTCCCATTTTAACATGTTCTCATTCTTAGAAACAATTTGCATTAACAATGGACAGGCTCAGCATGTCGACTACCATCAAATGCGGGTCAATGAAACCTTTGATTCATTTTTTCCAGAATGGGAGCCCTTTGATGTAAGCGAGGAAATAGACAAGGTTGATTTACCCAAAGAGGGAATTCACAGACTTCGTATAACGTATACGGAAGATCCACAGCGAATCGAATTATTACCTTACGAAGCTAAAATCGTGCATACATTTGCCTTGGTTGATAGTGGAGAGATTGATTATGGTTTCAAATGGGCTGAACGTGGATTTTTTCAACACATTTTGGAAGCACACCCAGAAGCAGATGAAGTAATTTTTCATAAAGATGGCATCATTCAAGATTGTACGATGGCCAATCTAGCCTTTTTAAAAGATGGAATTTGGTATACACCTGAGGCGCCGTTGCACTGGGGAACCACACGTGCACGCTTATTAGTCGAAGATCAAGTGGAAGAAACTGATATTTTAGTTTCTGAATTAGACCAATATGAGCGAATTTGCCTGATTAATGTATTTCGACCACTTTCATTCGAAAAGTCCATTGCGCTACGCGGGGCTATTGTGTAAATTTACCTTATGAGTATTGCCAAAAGCCCAGCTTTCTTACTAAATCAAAAATTTCCATTCGAACCTACGCCATCGCAGTCGGCATTGTTTTCGCAATTGGATAAATTTATAGTAAACGAAGATGAATGGTCGGCATTAACTTTTATCATCAAAGGTTACGCAGGAACGGGTAAAACAACCGTCATTTCGACTTTAATAAAGATTCTAGGTAGCTTTAGTTATAAGACTCAACTATTGGCGCCAACGGGCCGAGCAGCAAAGGTCATGGCAAATTACTCCAAAAAGAAAGCCTATACCATCCACAAAAAAATCTATAAACAGGTTAGTAATCCGCATTCAGGGACCTTATCCTTTCAACGAATGCCTAATTACGCAACCAATACAATATTCATCGTAGATGAGGCATCGATGATTACCGATGACTCCGATTTTGGCCAAAATAGCTTATTGACCGATTTAATTGAATATGTATTTACGAATCCAGAAAATGGTCATACGGGAAATAAATTGATATTTGTTGGTGATACGGCCCAATTACCTCCTATTGGAAAAAGTCTTTCTCCTGCCCTATCAGCAGATTACATTTCAAAAGAATTTCACATGGAGGTTAAAGAGCATGAATTAACAGATGTCATGCGTCAAGATATTCATTCTGGAATTTTATACAATGCGACTAATTTGAGAGGACTGTTGGCCCAAAATTCAACGGAAATCAAATTTAATACGGCATCGTTTAAAGACTTTTTCCGAATGACGGGTGAAAAAATGGAAGATGGGATGCAGTATGCTTATCGGAAATTTGGCAAAGAGGAGACGATTGTATTGACGCGGTCTAATAAAAGTGCGGTTCAATTCAATGAGTTTGTTCGACGAACCATATTATACCAAGAGGATGAAATTTCATCGGGCGATTTACTGATGATTGTGCGCAATAATTATCATTGGTTAGATGAAGATTCGCCAGCTGGCTTTTTAGCCAATGGAGACTTTGTAGAAATTATGAAAATTAAGCGCGAAGAAGAAATGCATGGTATGCGATTCTTAACGGTAAGTCTGCGTCTTTGCGATTATGAGGAACATCCAGAGGTGGAAGCTAAAATCATGCTTGACACACTACATTCATCAGAATCAGCTTTGAGTAAAGAGGCCAATAAAAAATTATATGATTCTGTATGTGAAGATTACGCCCATATTCAGAAGAAGAAAGAACGCACCGAAGCTATCAGAAAAGACCCGTATTTAAATGCACTGCAGGTAAAATTTGCATATGCATTGACCACCCATAAATCACAGGGTGGCCAATGGAAAGCTGTCTTTATTGATCAAGGTTACCTGAAAGAAGAACAAGTAGACGCCGAATATATTCGTTGGCTTTACACCGCCATCACCCGAGCAACACATGAGGTGTTTCTCGTCAATTTCCATGCCCACTTTTTTCAATAATTACAAAGAAAAGGCAGCGGCTAAACCGGGATGAAATAACTTCCCATCATAGATCGTCAACCCCTTATTCAATGCCTCGTTGGTCGAGCAAGCCTCTTGATATCCTTGATTAGCTAATAACAGCACATAAGGCAAAGTAGCTTGCGTCAGAGCAAGTGTCGAAGTTTGTGGGACAGCACCTGGCATATTGGCTACACAATAATGTAAAATTCCATCAACCTCATATACTGGATCTTCATGAGTAGTTGGATGGCAAGTTTCAATACATCCTCCCTGATCTACAGCAACATCAACCAGAACTGTACCAGGCTGCATTAACTTTAGATCTTCCTTTTTAATTAGGTGGGGTGCTTTTATTCCGTGTAAGAGCACAGCACCAATAACTAGGTCAACTTGAGGCAAATGCTCCTGGATAGCGTGAGGCGTTGAATATTGCGTATGAACATTAGCTGGCATGACATCGCTTAAATAACGTAATCGAGCCAAATTTGTATCCATGATCGTTACATTTGCTCCTAAGCCAGCAGCCATTTTTGCAGCTTGCGTACCTACTACGCCACCTCCTAGAATTAACACATTGGCTGGTTTCACACCAGGCACACCGCCTAGCATTTTTCCTTTACCTCCTTGTGGTTTACCTAAAAAATAGGCACCTACTTGGATTGCCATCCTGCCTGCCACTTCCGACATCGGAGTTAAAAGAGGTAATGAACGATCAGCTAATTCAACAGTTTCATACGCAATGCAAGTAGCTTTGCTTTCAATCATCGCATGCGTCAGATCTTTTGAGGCAGCAAAATGAAAATAAGTAAATAAAATTTGATGCGGTTTAATAAGAGGGAATTCGGATGCCAAAGGTTCTTTCACCTTGACAATCATATCAGCGATAGCATAAACCTCTTTCGGTGTATTTAAAATTTGCGCACCTACTTGTTGGTATTGCGTATCAGAAAAACCCGAACCCAAACCCGCTTGAGTTTCGATGTAAACTTGATGACCGGCAGTAATTAAACTTTGTACTCCTGCGGGTGTCAGGCCAACGCGTGATTCTTGCTTTTTAATTTCTTTAGGGACGGCTATGATCATGAGTAGGTTAGGTTAAAAAAGAACAGCCAACGAAGAATTCGCTGGCCGTTACCTTTGATGAAGTATAATACATTGCAAATATATAAACTGCCATAAAATTTATGGCACAAACCAATTAAAAAAGAAATATTTTACAATAATTGATACATTTGCAGAAATTATTTCGAATCATAAGTCATTTATTACATAAAAACCGAAAAGTTTATGGCATTAAAAACAAATTTAGATGGGTTAGATCTTCAAATTTTAAAAATCATTCAAGCAAATAGTCAGAAAACGATCAAAGAAATAGCTGAACAAGTAAATTTATCGCTTAGTCCTACACATGATCGATTAAAACGATTAGAAACAGAAGGATACATTCAAGGTTATGTAGGGATCTTAAATCGCAAAAAACTAAATTTAGGTTTATTAGTTCACTGCCAGGTGACCTTAGAAAAACAAAATCGAGAAAATTTCTCATCCTTTGAGGAATCGATAAAAGCCTTCCCAGAAGTAATGTCTTGTCATTTAGTTTCAGGGAACTTTGACTATTACTTGAATGTAGTTTGTGCGGATGTGGAAAGTTACAACCGATTTTACCAAGAGCATTTGGCGGTTCTCCCCTCTGTGGCACATATTTCAAGTTTGTTTGTGATGGATGAAATTAAGTCAACCACTGCACTACCGCTG
>JBEDFG010000042.1:0-9384 GCA_041175285.1 Bacteroidota bacterium
ATGACAATTGGATCAATGCACGCATCCGGCATGGCTCCATGACCACCTTTTCCAATGACTTTGATATATAATTCATCTGTACTTGCCATGTACATTCCTTCCCGAAATCCGATTTTTCCAACCGGAACGTTAGTCGCTACATGTTGGCCAAAAATACTCGCCGGCTTCGGATTTTCTAACACACCTTCTTTGATCATAATACTCGCCCCACCTGGTGCTTTCTCTTCTGCCGGTTGGAAAATAAGTTTCACCGTACCTTCAAACGAATCTTTGATGGAATTTAAAATGTAGGCGGTTCCCAACAAGGAAGCCGTATGTACATCATGGCCACAGGCATGCATGACACCTGGATTTTGAGATTTATAGGGCACGTCATTGGTCTCCCAAATAGGCAACGCATCCATATCTGCACGTAACGCAACCACCCTACGATCCGGCTTGTTCCCCTGAATTAATGCGACAAGCCCCGTATTGGCTAATGGAGAACTATCGATGCCCATTAGTTTGAGTTGCTTTTGGACATATGCCTGCGTTTCGAACTCTTGAAAAGATAATTCTGGGTGCTGGTGAATGTGGTGCCGATGGGCAACAGTTTCAGCCGTATATGCAGCCGCTAGAGATTTGATCTTTTCGATAAGTGAAGGCATCTGAATTCGATTATTTTGTCAAAAATACAAAATGTGGACCAAAACGCCCTAAATACGCGACTGAGCTGATGAATTATTTTATGTCAAGTCCTTGTCAATCAGGTTATTATTTTTTTAACTTTAAAGCATGTGCTAGCAAATACCAAAATTTTCTCACCATGAGTCAAAAAGTATTAGTCCTTAATCAAGATTACAGTGCCCTAACTATTTGCTCCATGCCCAAGGCTTTTTTGTTAGTCTATCTAAATAAAGCCGAATTGATAGCCGAATCCACATCGGAAAAACTCCATTCCATCCACCAAACTTTTCCTTATCCTTCGGTGATCCGACTGAATCGATACGTATATTTTCCGTACAAGGGAGTGGTGTTAAGCCGACAAAACATCTTCAAGCGTGACGGGAATCAATGTCAATATTGTGGGTCAAGAGACCATTTGACTTTAGATCATGTTATTCCCAAATCGCGCCAGGGACGCACCTCGTGGGACAATTTGATTACAGCATGCAAATATTGTAACTCTAAAAAAGGACACATGACTCCGGAAGAAGCAGGAATGCGTTTATTACGCCAGCCATTCAAGCCATCTTTTGTTATGTTTTTGAGAAATTTTTCCGGAATTTTGAATCAACAATGGCTCCCCTTTGTAGGATCTAAGACTGAACCCATTTATTAATGTTAAAAATCTCGTTTATTGGTGCTGGTCACGTGGCTTGGCATCTATCGCAAGCCTTAGAAAACGCCGGGCACAGTGTTCAAGAAGTATTTAGTCGGAACCCAGCTAAAGCCAAAGATGTCGTATCTTACCTCTATAATGCTCAAGTACAAGAGCATTTAGATTTTTCAGAATCTACCTCAACGGTATTTTTCCTTTGTATTCCGGAATCAGCTTATGGTCTAGTTTTGCCTGAGCTTCTTTTGCCAAAATATGCGACTTTAATTTTGGTGGCAGGAACAACTTCGTTGCCTGAGGCCATGATTCAATATGACCCCCTTCGGGAAAGTACCAATCAATTAGGTGTGTTTTTTCCAGTCCAACATCTTCAGGCCGAACGTAAAATAAATTTAAGTCAGACGCCTATCTGTATTGAGGTTTTAGTGGAAGAGACAGAAGCACTTTTGGTTCATTTGGCCAAAGACATCTCGGATTCACTTTACTTGGTCAATGGAGAAGAGCGGAAACGCATTCATTTAGCGATGCTGATGGCGGGTGTTTTTACCCAACAATTATGGCTGCAGGCTCAATCACTTTTGGAATCCATTGAATTAGACAAACAATTAATACAAGGATTATTGCAGAATTACGTGCAAGCGTTTTTTGCTGATCAAGTTTTAGCCTCGAATCAAGAATCCGCTAAAATGCAGGACACCCGAATAAGTTTAGATCATCAATCCCTACTGGAAAAGCCTGAAATGCGTGAAATTTATCGAAATATGGTGGAACTAGTTCGTCAAAAATCTATTTAATCAACGCACGATCCATTTTTTGAATAACCTGTATTTTGCTAAATCCGATCAACACAATTTCATTTTCTTTGGTCGGATAAATATAAAATAAGCTGTCCCCCGCAACATTTTTCTGTATGCTTGCTGGAACTTCTTGTTTTAAAGATAGGCTGTAGTCGATCGCATCTAAAATCTCTAGTAACTTTTGGTCTTTTAATTGCGCCCGTAGCGATTTGGCATCTCCTTGAAGAAAACGAACCGCATAGGCAGATCTAAATGCAGTATCTTGCGGATTTTGCTGGATTTTTTGCCCCCATACATCAACTTGGTTTACAATTTCCTGTGGAAGAACACGTTTAACTTGGCGTGCTTTCAACTCTTTGGCAGCAGCCGTTGTGTCAATTCGGGTTGAAAAATCACATTGCACAAACAGGAATAGCGGGATTAAAAAGTAGATGTTTTTCATGTTGAAAAAAGGGAAAGCACAAAGGTATTCATTAATTGGTTATCTTTGCGCAGATTTTTAACCCCACAGAAGACATGCTGGAGCAGCTAGAAGCCATCCGAGAGAGATTCCTTGAAGTAGAACAACAGATTGCCATGCCGGAGGTTGTTTCCGATTTAAAGAAATTTAAAACGTTAAGTAAGGAGTACAAAGACCTTCAAAAAATAGTTGATCAATACATCACTTACCAAAATTTATTGAAGTCCATCGACGAGGCTAAGTCGGTGATTGCTACCGAAAAGGACGAGGATTTTCGTGATATGGCGAAAGCTGAATTGGAAGAATTGGTTCCTCAAGAGAAAGAGATGCAAGAGGTGTTGAAGGAATTATTAATTCCACGTGATCCGAACGATTCAAAAGATTGTATTCTGGAAATCCGCGGTGGTACGGGTGGAGACGAAGCTTCTATTTTTGCTGGAGACTTATTTCGTATGTATCAGCGATTTGCTGAAAAACAAGGTTGGACGTTCCAAATCATGGATTTCACCGACGGTACTGCTGGAGGTTATAAAGAAATTATTATCTCCGTTCAAGGAGAAGATGTATATGCCAAATTGAAGTTTGAATCGGGTGTTCACCGGGTGCAACGCGTTCCAGCAACAGAATCAGCTGGTCGTATTCACACTTCGGCAGCGACAGTTGCTGTGATGCCAGAAGCCGACGAGGTTGATGTACAAATCAACATGAATGACATTCGTAAAGATACATTCTGTTCCTCAGGTGCGGGTGGGCAATCTGTAAATACAACGTATTCTGCCGTGCGTGTGACTCACATTCCTTCCGGATTAGTAGTTCAATGTCAAGATGAGCGTTCGCAAATCAAGAACTTTGATAAAGCAATGACGGTATTACGTTCACGTCTATATGAAATCGAATTAGCCAAACGCAACGCTGAGATTGCCGGTAGTCGGAAATCGATGGTTGGCTCTGGCGACCGTTCAGATAAAATCAGAACTTACAATTACCCGCAAGGTCGCGTGACAGATCACCGAATTGGTTTGACGGTTTATAACTTACCTACTGTGATGGATGGTGAAATTGCCGAATTCATCGAGCAATTGCGTATCGCTGAAAATGCGGAAAGATTGACGGAAGGCGCAGTATAAATAGGGTAGAGACGCGATACTTCGCGTCTCATTATAAGAATATTAGACGCGAAGTATCGCGTCTCTACATCTAAGCCTTCTCTAGCTTAAACTCAAAGGTTGTCCCCTTATTTTCGGCCGAATGAACGGCAATTTTCCCATGATGGGCCTGGACAATGTGCTTTACAATCGAAAGTCCCAATCCGGTACCACCTGAATTTTTAGCGCGACTTTTATCAATTCGATAGAAACGCTCAAAAATTCGATGTAAATGTTCATTCGCAATTCCGGGACCATTATCGATGACCGAAATTTGAAAAGCCTTCTTTTTTTCTGCTAGTTCAACGATTACTTTGCCATTTTCATTGCCATATTTTATGGCATTTACGACTAAATTCAAGATGACTTGAGAAATGCGCATCATGTCAGCTTTAACATAAATGGGGCCATCTGGTGCGTCCAACTTCAGTGAGATGCCACGTTTCCGAGCCTTCGCTTCCACTTGATCGAAGATTTCCTCAACCAGCGCACGTAAGTTCATTTTCTTTTTGTCAATTTTAATTGCGCCTGTTTCAATTTGAGAAACGGTCAATAAATCTTGGACTAAATTATCAAGACCGTCTAAACTTTTTGCCGCCTTTTCAAGGAATTTAGACCGAATTTCCACGTCCTCGTCCGGGTTGTCCAATAAGGTGTGCACAAATCCTTGAGCTGCGAAAATCGGCGTTTTTAGTTCGTGCGACACATCAGCTAAGAACTCCTGTCTGTATTTTGCCGCTTTTTTAAGTTCGAATACCTCATCCTCTTTGGAGGTCACATAGGTGTTTAACTCCTTTTTCAAGAGCTCGATTGGATTTGTCTTTTCCACCAATTGCTTACGTGGAGTAATCGAAAAATCTTTCTTTTTGATTTGCTTGATCCGGTCATATAATTGATTGACCTCCTGGAAAACTAAGTAATCGAGTGCAAAATAGATTAGTATTGAACCAAAGATAAAGCAACTAATAAAGCTGATGACTAAAATCGTCAAGTCACTTGAAGGCAAAAATGATATAAATGCCGTGGTAACACCTGATATGAAAAAGGATAAAACGACTGAAAGATATCTAGGCTGTAGCATGCTTAAATTTACAAATAAATTTTAAAATGTTGTACCTTTGCGCTTTGAAAAGAACTTATGGAATTAAATCTGCTTACGGCAATCTCTCCCGTTGATGGTCGTTACCGTCGCCAAACCCAATCACTCGCACCTTATTTTTCTGAGTTTGGGTTAATTCAATACCGTGTTCGTGTCGAAATTGAATATTTCATCGCCTTGTGTGAAATTCCATTAGCTCCATTAGCGAGCTTCCCCAAGGAACATTTCAACGCTTTACGTGCGATGTATACTAATTTCACAGAAGCTGATGCGCAATGGATTAAGGAGACCGAAAAAGTAACGAATCACGACGTTAAGGCAGTTGAGTATTTCATTAAAGATCGGATGTTAGCCCTTCCAGGTGATTTAACGCCCTATGTTGAGTTTATTCACTTTGGTCTAACTTCTCAAGATATTAATAACACGGCTATTCCACTATCCATTGCGGAGGCTCATAAACAAGTTATACTTCCTGCCTATCAAGCAGTTGTTGCTATTTTAGATGCCTATGCGACGGAGTGGAAAGAGATACCGTTGTTGGCTCACACCCATGGTCAGCCGGCTTCACCGACACGTTTAGGAAAAGAAATAAAAGTGTTTGTGGAACGTTTAAATCGTCAATTGGATTTATTGGCCCAAGTGCCTTTCACTGGGAAATTCGGTGGAGCAACGGGTAATTTCAACGCGCATCAAGTATCTTTTCCAGAAATCAATTGGCCGGAATTTGCGGCTAAATTGCATGCGAATTTAGGAATCACTCGCTCGAAATACACAACCCAAATTGAACATTACGATAATTTAGCGGCCTATTTTGATGGTTTGAAGCGTTTGGATACAATCTTGATTGATTTGTCACGTGATATTTGGCAGTACATTTCCATGGGTTATTTCAAACAAAAAATTAAAGCAGGAGAAATCGGTTCATCCGCAATGCCTCACAAAGTCAACCCAATTGATTTCGAAAATGCGGAAGGGAACTTGGCCATGGCCAATGCCTTCTTCGAATTCTTAGCAGCTAAATTGCCAATCTCGCGTCTACAACGTGATTTGACAGATTCTACCGTGCTTCGTAATGTAGGTACGCCCTTGGCACATGTGGTTATTTCATTGAATTCAATGCAACGTGGTTTAGGTAAGTTGGAATTGAACAACAGCAAAATCCAAAAAGATTTAGAAGACAACTGGGTGGTTATTGCGGAGGCGATTCAAACGGTCTTGCGTCGTGAAGCGTTCCCTAAACCATATGAGGCATTGAAGGATTTAACCCGTCATCACGGGAAAATCGACCAAACAGTTTTCCATAATTTCATTGATGGATTAGCCGTTTCAGATGCAATTAAAGCTGAATTGAAATTAATTAGCCCATTTAACTTCGTTGGCCGCGACGAAAATTAAATCACTGATTACTGTCCACTGATAACTGATTACTGACAATGAACCACCGCCTGATGCACATCGCCCTAGTGGTCGCCGATTATGACGAAGCGATCGCTTGGTATACTGAAAAACTGGGATTCACGTTGGTGGAGGATACGACCTTAAGTGATGTGAAACGCTGGGTTTTAGTGCAGCCATCGGGTGAAGGATCATGTCAGTTATTATTGGCCAAAGCCGCCACCGACGAGCAGAAATCTCGCGTGGGAAACCAAACAGGTGGTCGTGTGTTTTTATTTTTGCACACCGATGATTTTGAAAAAGACCATCAAAACTTAATTAAACACAACATCAAAATTGTTCGCGGTCCGGTGCTTGAAGAATATGGTAAAGTGCTCGTATTCGAGGATTTATATGGAAATTTGTGGGATTTAATTGGCTAAAATTTTGAATTAAGAGATTTCAGTTTACATTTGCATCAAATTAAAACGAAAATGACAAAAGCAGCATACAACAAAAACTGGTGGCAAGGCTAATATATCCTTGAACAGTTTTGCTGTGTGTACATGATATGTTTACGAAAGGCTTGCTGTTCACAGTAAGCCTTTTTTAATTTTGTCCCTAGAAAACATGTCTACAATACAAATCCGAACTGCTAGAAAAACCCTGTTGGCCGACACCCTCACGCCAATCGGCATTTTCATGAAGATTCGTAAAAACTTCAAGAATTCTGTGATCCTGGAATCAGCTGATTACCATGGACGTGAACACGGATTTTCTCATATAGCCTTTGATCCCGTTGCTTCATTTGAACTAACAGATTCTAAGGTAACGCAAAAATTTCCCGACGGTTCCACCGAAGAATTTTCATTGGAAAACCGCCGAGACGCCATTCAAGCACTTAAAGCTTTTGCGGACCGATTTGGCTTTCAAAAAGAAAAAGGTGATTCGCCCATGGCGAATGGATTATTTGGCCATATTTCATATGATGCGGTAACCTATTTTGAGGACATCGAAATACAAGCAAAAAATTCAGAGACTGAAATTCCATCGATACGTTATTATGTTTACCGTTACGTCGTTGCGGTCAACCATTTTAACAATCAAATGTCGATTTACGCACATAGCTACGATGGGTCGGAACCTTCCTTTGAAACGATTACCTATTTGTTAAACATGCCACATTACGATTCGGAGCGATTCGAATTAGTGGGAGAAGAATCGAGTAATCTTACAGATCCACAAGTAAAAGAAATGGTGGAAACATGTATCAAACATTGTTTACGTGGAGATGTCTTTCAAATAGTACCTTCACGCCGATTTGCTCAAGGATTTAAAGGGGATGATTTTCAAGTGTATAGAGCCTTGCGCTCCGTTAATCCTTCGCCTTATTTGTTTTATTTTGATTACGAACAATATCGGATTCTAGGGGCATCGCCAGAAAAACATATTAAAATCGAAGGCGATATGGCAGAAATACACCCCATCGCAGGAACATTTAGACGCTCCGGAGATGATGCGCGTGATGCCGAATTAGCACAAGAACTTTTAGCAGATCCTAAAGAAACAGCTGAGCATGTCATGTTGGTTGATTTAGCACGCAATGATTTGAGCCGCAGTGCGGACCAAGTCAAAGTAGAAACCTTTAAGGAAGTACAGTTTTTCTCTCATGTCATACACCTAGTTTCGAAGGTGACAGGTCGTTTGCAAAAGGGAGTAAACCCGTTGCAATTAGTGGCCGATACCTTTCCGGCAGGAACTTTAAGTGGCGCGCCTAAGCATAATGCCATGACGATTATCAATCGGTTGGAGCCAACAAACCGTGCTATCTACGGTGGCGCGATCGGTTTTATGGATTTCCAAGGAAATTTTAATCATGCGATTGCGATTCGTACATTCTTAAGTAAAGGAAACACCTTGTATTTCCAAGCGGGGATGGGTGTCGTTGCCAAGTCTGTCGTAGCCAGTGAAATGCAAGAGATACATAATAAATTAGCAGCTTTGCGTCGTGCATTGGAAGTTGCTTCAACCTTAGCCTAAGCAGATATGAAGAACGTTTTGGTACTCGATAATTATGATTCCTTTGTGTATAATTTGGTTTACCTATTGAAGGAATTAGGCGCGAACGTAGATGTGTTTCGCAATGATAAAATCTCATTAGAGGAGGTTGGCAATTACGATCAAATCCTTTTGTCGCCAGGACCTGGTATTCCTTCGGAAGCGGGAATTATGATGGATTTGTTGAAAGAGTATAAGTCAACTAAAAAGATATTAGGGGTATGTCTTGGGCATCAAGCTATCGGAGAGGCATTTGGTTCTGAATTGCAAAATATGGGCGAAGTGTTACATGGAGTAACCACTGAGTGCCAGGTACTCGACCCTACAGAACGCCTGTTTTTGGATATTCCTGCCCGTTTTGAGGTATGTCGCTATCATTCTTGGACCGTTATACCTGAGTCGATGCCAACGGATTTAAAGATGACTGCCCAGGATGATAAGGGGTATGTTTTAGCAGAGGCGCATCAAAAATATGATGTGCGTGGGGTACAATTTCACCCGGAGGCGTATTTGACGCAACATGGATTACAAATGATTAAAAATTGGATGAAATAAATATGAAAAAGGTTCTAGAGAGAAGAGTGAGTGGAGAGGCGTTGTCAGAACAAGAGGCGCATGAGGTGATGTTACAAATTGGTAATGGCGGGATTAATCCAAGCCAAATTGCCGCATTTTTGTCATCCTATTGGTACCATCCGATACACGTACAAGAATTAAAGGGATTCGTCTCAGCGATGCTTGAACTTGCGGTGACTATTGATTTATCAGAGTTTGATGCGATGGATGTTTGTGGAACTGGTGGCGACGGGAAAGATACATTTAATATCAGTACAACGTCTTCGTTTATTATTGTTGGCGCTGGTCAAAAAATTGCCAAACACGGTAATCATGGAGTGTCATCTTCGGTAGGTTCTTCCACCGTTTTGGAGTTCCTCGGATTGAAATTTAATAATGATCCTAAAATCTTGAAACGTAAAATGGAAACAGCTGGGATGTGCTTTTTACATGCCCCATTGTTCCATCCAGCCATGCGATTTGTGGGTCCTATTCGGAAGGAATTGGGCATGAAGACATTTTTTAATTTACTTGGGCCGTTGTTGAATCCGGCGAATGTCAACAAGCAATTGACGGGT
>JBEDFG010000043.1:0-9809 GCA_041175285.1 Bacteroidota bacterium
AAATGAACAATTAAAAGGCGTTTCACGCGTAGAATCCTTGAACCGTATTTTGGCTTGGGCAAACTATTCTGCCACAGAGGAACAAAAATCTAGCTGGTTAATTGAAAAGAATGACAATTACTTAGAATTAATTTCCAATATGAATCCAAGTGAAATTTTACCTGGCGTATTGGATTTCTTACATCAAATCAAACAAGCCGGCTATAAAATAGCACTTGGTTCAGCGAGTAAAAATGCGGAAATCATATTATCAAAAACGGGATTAATAGATTGGTTTGATTTGATAATTGATGGCAACAAAGTAACCAAAAGTAAACCAGACCCTGAGGTATTTTTAAAAGGAGCATCTGGCCTTGGATTCCAACCTAATGAATGCATCGTATTCGAAGATGCACAAGCTGGAGTACAAGCTGCCAAAGCTGGTAATATGCGTGCTATTGGAATAGGAGAGGCTGAAATGTTAGGTGAGGCTGATAAAGTCATTCCAAGCTTTGTCGGGATTCAAGCATCTGAATTGTTGCAATTTTAAGAAACACACTAGCACAGAATTTACAAAAAGAGACATTCGTTTAATTTTGTAAGGATTACCTAATAACCCTGAGTTTACATGAAACAATATTTAAAACTCGATGCTTGGAAAATCATCGAAGATCAATTTCATCCCGAGTATAACGAAATCACTGAATCTATCTTCTCACTAGGTAATGGCCGCATGGGTCAGCGCGGATCTTTCGAAGAAACATATACAGGGAAAACGCTTCAAGGTAATTATGTAGCAGGCGTCTATTATCCAGATAAAACACGTGTGGGCTGGTGGAAAAATGGATATCCAGAATATTTCGCCAAGGTTCTAAATGCAGCCAATTGGAATGGTTTAGAAATCAGTATCGAAGGGGAAATTGTGGATCTTCATACGAGCCAGGTCAATGACTTCTATCGTGAATTAAACATGAAAGAAGGGTATATTTTACGTCAATGTACCCTAACACTTGCTTCAGGAAAATCAATTTCAATTGAATCAATTCGTTTAAATAGCATGGCTGATGATGAATCAGGTGTTTTTTCTTACTCGATCAAACCAATCAATTTTTCAGCTTCCATTTTAGTTAAAGCTTTTGTTGACGGAGATATTAAAAATAAGGATTCCAATTACGACGAGAAATTTTGGGATGAAGTTAAGGTTGGTGCGATTGAAAATACTTCTTTTGTCTGGTCTAAAACAAAGAAAACAGGTTTTGAGGTTTTTACAGGTCAGAAAATTGAAATAGCAATCAATGGTCAAAAACAAGCTTTAAACTCACAGGCTGAAACGAAAGAAAAGTTCAGCTCATTGACTTACCTAATACCTGCAGCGCAAGGAGAACAGGTATGCATAACCAAATTTGCCGTTAATTTAAGTTCGGAGAATCACCCTGTTTCAGCGTTAGAATCAAATGGAATTGCCTATTTGAACCGCATTTGCGCAAAGGGATTTGAGACCATGAAAAAAGAACAAGCAGAAGCTTGGGATGCAAAATGGGCGATAAATGATGTAATCATTAAAGGAGATGTATCGGCCCAACAAGGCATTCGATTTAACATTTTTCAATTAAATCAAACCTATACAGGAGCGGATGATCGCTTAAATATTGGACCCAAAGGTTTTACGGGTGAAAAGTATGGTGGATCCACTTATTGGGATACTGAGGCATACTGCATACCATTCTATTTGGCTACGGCTCCAGAAAATGTATCCAAAAATCTTTTAATCTACCGTTGGAAACAACTAGATCGTGCCATTGAAAATGCCGGTAAACTTGGTTTTAATCAAGGTGCCGCCTTGTACCCCATGATCACTATGAATGGAGAAGAATGCCATAATGAATGGGAAATTACCTTTGAAGAAATTCACCGGAATGGAGCAATCGCTTATGCTATTAAGGATTATGTAGATTATACCAATGACCGTAAGCACTTAGTTGAATATGGCTGGGAAGTATTAATTGGTATTTCTCGTTTTTGGGCACAACGTGTAAACTGGTCGGAGAACCAGCAAAAATATGTTATGCTGGGTGTAACAGGTCCTAATGAATATGAAAACAACGTCAACAATAACTGGTACACGAATTATTTCGCTGTTTGGTGCTTGAAATATACGTTGGCTGTGTTGAAAGAAATCAAATCAAATTACCCTGAATTAGCTCAAGAGAAACTAAATAAAACGAATTTCAAGGAGGAGGAGATAGCCCAATTTGAGCATATCATTCAAAACATGTACTTCCCTCGCGATGAACAAAAAGGGATATTCTTACAACAAGACGGATTCTTAGATAAAGAAATAGCACCGGTCGATTCTATTCCTGCGGGTCAACGACCAATCAATCAAAACTGGTCTTGGGATCGCATATTGCGTTCATGTTACATCAAGCAAGCTGATGTATTGCAAGGCATGTATTTCTTTGAAACTGATTTCAGCAAAGAGGAAATGGAACGCAATTATAATTTCTACGAACCTTTGACAGTTCATGAGTCATCATTGAGTCCGTGTGTACACAATATTCTAGCTGCAAAATTGGGTAAAGAAGATAAATCATATGAATTCTATACCCGTGCTGCACGTTTAGATTTAGATGATTACAACAATGATACCGAAGATGGATGCCATATTACTAGTATGGCAGGCACCTGGATGTCCATTGTTAAAGGGTTTGGCGGAATGATGATTATTAATGATCAATTAAGTTTTAATCCATTCCTTCCAAGTCAATGGGAAGAATATGCCTTTAAAATTAATTTTAGAGCTAACCACTTGGCCATAAACATTAAGAAGACGGGAGTGGAGATTGCCAACTTATCGACTAATCCAATCACGCTTCTCCTAAAAGGTAATTCGTATACGATACCCGGTGAAAGCAAACAGGTTATCTAATCAAAAGGCCAAGAATTTCTTCTTGGCCTTTTTTATTAAACTAAATCAATATCGGGTGTCGACTTATCAGTTAACGGAACACCTGCTCGTTCTTTTCGAGCAATTCGTGAAAACAAACTAACCTCCTGCGCAAACAAGAAGGTAAACAGTAGTTTGACAAAGGATGTGTGATATTTCAGCTGATCATAAAATTCAGGAGCAACCGCTTTTAACTTAGGTAAATTATTCCAAGGTATAGATGGCATGTCATGGTGTTCATTATGATATCCTACGTTCATGTTAACTCCATTCAATGGCCCATAATAACTATAGGTTTCTTGATTTTTATCGATAACTAAATAATGCTCTTGGATCCAACGGGCGCCTAAGGGATGTAAACCGACTGAAAATAGGAAACTTAACCCTAAATAGGCGAGGGCAGGCCAACCTAAAAAATAGACAATCAAAGCATCGAACGTAAATTGAGCAATAATATTGAGAATTACTCCGCGATCAAAAACGGCTAGTTCAATACATCTGATCGTCCGAAATCCCTGGAAAAATGGATATAAAAGCAACCAAATGATTTTACCTATAGCATAATTATTAATCAATTTAGCTTCCCAATAATCAGGTAAATCAGCGTCTAATTCATGTACACCTTGAAAAGCATGGTGTTTTAAATGATAATTTTTAAACGAAATTGCTGTTGGGAATAAAGAAGGGAAATTGGCAATAATACCAGCAATTACATTCCAACCCGTCTTTTTAAATATCAAATTATGAGCTGATTCATGAATACACACAAAAAGTGTATGCGTAGGAAAGGCACCAATAAACCAAGCGGCACCAATAATCCACCACCATGAGGCATCTTTAACAAAATAAGCGAGCATGATTTGTAAACTAACACAACCCAGAATCCAAAGAAACGTAAATGGATTCTTCCCAATCAACTTTTTCACTTCAGGGTGTTTTTTAATAATATCCCGTGTTCGCTGACGATGAGGTTCGGCGCCTTCAACCCAAGTAAAATCTGTTAAAGTTGACATATTGTATTCAATTTTCTTACCCTCAAAGATACTATTTCGACTGATTATCTGACGATTTAAGGGAATTAATCTTGATTTATGACAATTTGGCATAAAGTGGCAGGATCGTTTAAGATGGCACTATCCTTGTGTAAAAGGGTGAAAATTAAAAAAAATAATCATGGGAAAAATTATTGGAATTGACTTAGGTACCACCAACTCATGTGTGGCGGTTATGGAAGGGAATGAGGCTGTTGTTATCGCTAATTCAGAAGGTAGAAGAACGACGCCCTCCATTGTAGCATTTTTGGAAAATGGTGAACGTAAAGTAGGTGATCCTGCCAAAAGACAAGCCATTACGAATCCACAGAATACAATTTCATCTGTGAAGCGTTTCATGGGTAAGAAGTATTCAGAAGTAAGTTCAGAGTTAAAAACAATCTCATATCAAGTTGAGCAAGGAAATAACGATACACCACGTGTTCGTATTGGAGATCGTTTGTATACTCCACAAGAAATTTCAGCTCAAATTTTAACAAAAATGAAGCAAACGGCAGAAGACTATTTAGGTCAAACTGTTTCGGAGGCTGTCATTACGGTACCTGCTTATTTTAATGATGCTGAGCGTCAAGCAACAAAAGAAGCTGGACAAATCGCTGGTTTAGAGGTAAAACGTATCATCAATGAACCTACAGCTGCAGCTTTGGCTTATGGCGTTGACAAAGGTGGTAAGGATATGAAAATTGCCGTATTTGACTTAGGTGGCGGTACTTTTGACGTATCTGTTTTAGAATTAGGAGATGGTGTATTTGAAGTTAAATCTACGGATGGTGATACTCACTTAGGTGGAGATGACTTTGATCAAGTAATCATTAACTGGTTAGCGGATGAATTTATTGCTGACGAAAAAATTGATTTACGTAAAGATCCAATGGCTTTACAACGCTTGAAAGAGGCGGCTGAAAAAGCTAAAATTGAATTGAGTTCAAGTGCTTCTACTGAAATCAATTTGCCTTACATTATGCCGGTGGATGGTATTCCAAAGCACTTAGTTCGTTCATTGTCAAAAGCAAAATTTGAGCAATTAGCGGATAGCTTAATCCAGCGTACCTTAGAGCCTTGTCGTCGTGCAATGAAAAACGCAGGATATACGAACTCGGATATTGATGAGGTAATCTTAGTTGGAGGATCTACTCGTATTCCTCGTATTCAAGAAGAAGTAGAAAAATTCTTCGGCAAGAAACCATCGAAAGGAGTTAATCCAGATGAGGTTGTAGCCATTGGTGCAGCGATTCAAGGTGGTGTATTAACAGGTGAGGTGAAAGACGTTTTATTACTTGACGTAACACCACTTTCTTTGGGTATCGAGACTATGGGTGGCGTATTCACGAAATTGATTGAAGCGAATACAACAATTCCTACGAAGAAGTCAGAGACATTCTCGACAGCTGCGGATAACCAACCATCAGTAGAACTTAATGTTTTACAAGGTGAGCGTCCGATGGCGAAAGATAATCGTTCATTAGGTCGCTTCCACTTAGATGGTTTGCCACCAGCACAACGTGGTGTACCTCAAATCGAAGTTACATTTGACATCGATGCGAATGGTATCTTAAACGTATCTGCCAAAGACAAAGGGACAGGTAAAGAACAAAAGATCCGCATCGAAGCGTCTAGCGGTTTAACTGACGAGGATATCGAGAAAATGCGTAACGAAGCGAAAGCGAACGAAGCATCGGATAAACTTGAAAAAGAAAAAGTTGAAAAAATCAATCAAGCAGATGCGTTGATTTTCCAATCTGACAAGCAATTGAAAGAGTACGGTGAGAAATTATCGGAAGGAAATAAAACGGCGATTGAAGGTGCATTAGCAGAATTAAGAGTTGCACATGCTTCTCAAGATTTAGCGGGTATCGATGCTGGATTAGAGAAATTAAATACGGCTTGGACCGCAGCTTCACAAGAAATGTACGCTGCAGGTGCAACAGAAGGAGGAGAAGGAGCACAGCCAACAGATACTGCCGCTGACGGTGGAGCTGAAGATGTGGCCTTCGAAGAAGTGAAATAATCCAACTTCGCTAAATTTAAAAGCCCGATCCTAAACAGATCGGGCTTTTTTTTTCATATATATTATAAGACTTACTTCTCACCTCTAACCGGTGATCCCGTCCCACAAACGCTTTCTCACTTGCAAGGATTCAATTGCAGCCTGAGTGGATCTTGACCATTTATCTGAGTCTTGCCCACATAATTCCTCCATCATTCGATAGGCTAATTGAATATGATGATCTCCATCCACTTCAATATGACGTTCCAAATAGTACACTAACGTTTCGATTTTAGCTGGTGCATCTTGTTTTAATTGATCCACAATGAGTTGAAACATCCCAGGAATTAAATCCTCCCGTCCAAATGTAAATATTGCTGCAACCTCCTCTATAGGACGATTTTGGATTGATTCAAAAGTGAAATTTAAGAAATCACGAACAGAATCAGGAATCTCTAATGTAGGCAATAGAGATAAAACATCTTGAATCGATTGACAATTCGTCAATTGAATCAACGATGGTAAAACATCAATGCCTAAATCTTGCATGGAACGAATATACAGTTCAAAATGACTGGTATATTGACCATGTTGGTCTACATCAGATTCCTCACCTAATACGATCTCATTGATTAAAAAACGAACCTCTGGCGAACCCTTAGGCACCCAAGGCTGATCCACTGAAGTTAATTCTTTTTGCAGTTTCTTAACCAAAGACATAAAATCCCAAACAGCAAACACATGATGCTGCATGAAATTAGCTAATTCTACTGGTGACTGAATATATCCGTTGATTGGATGTGTTAATAATGCTTGTTGGTGAGGCTCAATCGCCTTTTTAAGTGCTACTAGGGAATTCATGAATGTATACTACCTTTTCTAAATTTTAATGATTGGCCATTCCGACCATTTTTTACGGCTAATATCTCTGATACAATCGAAACAGCTATTTCATCAGGACCTTCAGCGCCAATATCTAATCCAATCGGACTCGATATTAAATTAACTTGAAGCGCTGGAATTTGTTTTAAAATTCGATCCAATCGTTTCGTTGGCCCTAATATTCCCACATAAGAGAAGCTTCGTAGATCTGAATACTTATTTAAAAATGCCACATCCCGATCAAAATCATGTGTCATTAATACCAGACAATCTGTTGATCGGAATGGTAGTAAATCATCCCAATCATAACATGCTTGAACTGATTCTCGAACTGATGGATTCATCTTGAGTTTATTTCCAACCCAGTGAATTTCCCATGCTAATTGCTGGCAAAGCTGAATTAAACTGATCGCGTCAAATTGATTGCCTACAATCCAAATGCGCATATTAGCGGGAATATGTTCAACAAACACTTGTTTGTCGCCTTCTTGCGTAAAAGAACCAACCATCTCAGAAACTATTTTAATTTCAAAGCTAGGACCATCCCATATACTTTGAAGTGTATTGGCTTCTCCAGATTCTATACAAATAGTTAATTGCTCAGCAAATTGTTCAACATGTTCTCTAATCGGGTCTATTATGATTTCAATTAATCCTTGGCATCCTAATCCAACACCCAATTGAAATGGATCATCTTCTCGGGTATCATAGGTAATATTCTTAATGGTTTGTTGGCGCATAGCTAATTGCGCTTTCTTTAATAAATCGCCTTCTAAACAACCGCCACTAATTCCGCCCCACCAATTTCCATTTTCGTCAATTAACATACGTGCACCTGGCCGGCGATAAGCAGAACCTTCTACAAAAACTACGGTTGCTAATGCAAATGATTCCTCTGAATTCAACAAACGTTTTAATTGGCCAAGAATTTGAATTAATTCTTTCATGATTAAACTAGTTTTTCTGTTAGATAGGAAATCAGAAAATTAACATCATCTGATGTCGTACCCAAACCCATAGAGATTCGTAAGGTAGCCAAAGCCTCAGCATCGGACAATCCAATCGCCTTCAAAACATGAGAAGGTAAATGCGTTTTAGCATTACAAGCAGAGCCATTGGATAAGGCAACTGCAGGAATTCGTTGAAATAATGTTTCCCAGTCAGTTTCAGGTAGGGAAATACTCAGTATATGTGGAACTGTCGCTTCATGCTTCGCATTCAATTTCCAATGTTTAGGTACAGCTTGAGCAATCCTTGATTTAAACTGAGCTAATTTTTGGGCATGAATCAATAATTCAGGGATCAATTTAAAGCTTGAAGCCAAGCCGATGATTTGTTGGACTGCCAACGTACCACTTCGAATTCCACGTTCCTGATCTCCTCCAAATACGATTGGATGAATCTTTACACCATTTTGTACGATTAAAGCTCCTATACCTTTAGGGCCATAAACCTTATGACCTGAAATACTTAATAAATGAGGCAATTGTTTGCCTTGAAGATCAATTTTACCAATCGCCTGAGTAGCATCTGAGTGAAAGGTAATTTGATTTATATCAGCCAATGAACGTACAGCCTCATAATCTAATATTGTTCCCAGCTCATTATTCACAAGCATAAGTGAAATTAAAACCGTGTTGGGCTGTATTGCAGCCTTGATATCCTCCACCTCAATTAAACCATTTGCATTGGGAGTCAGATAAGTGACAGCCCATCCAAGTGATTGCATCTGTTGGCATACCGCCAATACAGCCTTATGTTCTAATGAAGAAGTAATGATGTGCCCAGTCTTTTTACCTGACAAAAATCCCTGGATCGCCAGATTATTCGATTCGGTGGCTCCAGAGGTGAAGACAATACTTGAAGAAGGTAACTTAAAATACTGCGCAATCTGCGCACGAGACTTTTGAATAGCTTCCTCAGCGACCCAGCCGTAATAATGTTGATTTGAGCCAGCGTTACCGAACTCCTCAGAAAAATAGGGGAGCATGTCGTTTAGCACCGCTGAATGAACAGGGGTGGTAGCAGCATAATCAAAATAGATAGGTTTTTGCAAGGTTACCAGATTAGGTAACAAAGATAAGGGATAAAAAAAAAGTCCCGAATAAATCGGGACTTTTCATTTGGCTTACGCTAATTTCTTAACGACTGCTTTAAAAGCTTCTGGGTGATTCATCGCTAAGTCAGCTAAAACTTTACGATTTAAAGTCATTCCAGATTTATTGTATTTGCCCATGAACGCAGAATAAGACATTCCTTCAGCACGAACAGCTGCATTGATACGTTGAATCCAAAGTCCACGAAAATCTCTTTTCTTAACTTTACGATCGCGGTATGCGTATTGCAAACCTTTCTCTACTTTGTTTTTGGCTACAGTCCAGACGTTTTTACCGCGACCATAGAATCCTTTTGCTAACTTAAGGATTTTCTTTCTTCTAGCTCTTGAGGCTACGTGATTGACACTTCTTGGCATAATTTTTTGTTTTTTGAAATGAGGCCTACTTTCTGGTTTAACAATAACTGAAATTGGTGATTAAAGACCTAGCATTAAGTTAACGCGATCCATATCAGCCGGTGAAACTAAAGTAGCGTGAACTAAATTACGCTTTTGTTTCGTTGTTTTTTTAGTAAGGATATGGCTGTGAAATGCGTGTTTACGCTTAATCTTACCAGTTCCCGTTACTTTGAAACGCTTCTTCGCTCCAGAGTTGGTTTTAATTTTTGGCATTCTTTAATTGATTAGACATGTAAAAATTGGAAAGCAAAAGTAATAAAATTACCTCTTCAATCCACGAATATATAAAATTATTTCTTCGCAGCTTTTGGTGAAAAGATGATGCTCATACGTTTTCCTTCTAACTTCGGCATATCATCTGGCTTACCAACATCTTCAAGACCTTTGGCAAAATTCAATAACAACATTTCTCCGCGTTCTTTGAAAACGATCGTACGACCTACGAAA
>JBEDFG010000044.1:0-10691 GCA_041175285.1 Bacteroidota bacterium
AATCCGCCTATTTTGATTTTGGATGAAGCAACGAGTGCACTTGATAATGAGTCTGAAAAATTGGTCCAAGCAGCGCTAAGTAATTTGATGAAAAACCGAACGGTTTTAGTGATTGCACATCGCTTGAGTACGATCCAACATGCCGATCAGATTTTGGTTGTAGATCAAGGTCAAATCGTAGAACGTGGCACTCACAAAGAGCTGATTTCCATCCCGGAAGGAGCTTATGCGAAGCTGAGCCAATTGAAATAATTACCCTATTTTTTGCTTTTTAGATTAGCTTTTCAGCGAAGAAAAAGCTAATTTGCGCCCGTTTTTAACCCATATTGAAGTATATATAGCCATGTCAACATCCTTATTAGCACAACGCATTCAAGCCTTAGAAGAATCATCCACATTAGGGATGACGAAAAAAGCGCGTGAATTAGCTGCACAAGGTCATAAAGTAATTAGTTTATCTGTAGGTGAGCCAGATTTCAAAACACCTGCTCACATCTGTGAAGCAGCGAAAAAAGCGATCGATGATGGTTTTCACGGATATTCACCTGTAGCTGGTTATCCAGATCTACGTATGGCCATTGCTAATAAATTAAAGCGTGATAACAATTTAGAGTGGGGTTCAGAGAATATTGTCGTTTCAACGGGAGCAAAGCATTCGTTGGCAAACGCAATCGCAGCCTTGATTAATCCGGGTGATGAAGTAATCATTTTCTCGCCTTATTGGGTTTCGTATTCTGAAATGGTGAAATTGGCTGAAGGAACATCTGTTATCGTTCAAGGAGCTTTTGATAATAATTTTAAAGTAACAGCTGCGCAATTCGAAGCTGCAATTACTCCTAAAACGAAAATGGTGATGTTTGCATCACCCAATAACCCAACAGGTTCTGTTTACACAGAATCTGAATTACGCGACATCGCGAATGTGGTTGCTCGTCATGAGAATATTTTCGTGTTGGCAGATGAGATTTATGAGTACATCAACTTTACGCAAGGTGGTCACTTCTCGATCGGATCTATTCCTGAAATTAAGGATCGTGTCATCACGGTTAATGGAGTTGCCAAAGGTCATGCTATGACTGGATGGCGTATTGGATTCATCGCTGCGGCCAAATGGATCGCGGATGGAATCGAAAAATTACAAGGCCAGGTAACTTCTGGTACGAACTCAATCGCCCAAAAAGCAGCAGTTGCAGCGTTCAACGGATCTTTGGATCATGCTTATGAAATGAAAGCAGCGTATGATCGCCGCCGTAAATTGGTTGTAGGTAAATTGCGTGAAATTCCTGGTTTCAAAGTGAATATGCCGGAAGGAGCATTTTATGCTTTTCCAGACATCTCTTATTACTTCGGTAAATCAGATGGAACGACAACGATCAACGATTCAGACGATTTCTGTACCTGGTTATTGAATGAAGCCTATGTTGCGACAGTGGCTGGTTCAGGTTTCGGTGCGCCAGATTGTATGCGTATTTCAACTGCAGCGGCTGATGAGCAATTAGAAGAAGCATGTGAGCGTATTAAAACAAATTGAAGTAATTCATTTTTGAATTGAACATAATGAGAAGTCAGGGCTTTTGTCCCTGACTTTTCTTTTTATATTTACCGCATGGAAATAATTTCGGTTATCATCTTCATCATTGGGTATCTTGCCATCGCGTTTGAACACCCGCTTAAAATCAATAAAACAGCTACTGCTTTAGTAACAGGTGTCCTTGTTTGGGTGATTTATGCCCTGGTGAAAGGACCTCATGAACTCGAGGTGCTTAGTCATCATTTAGGTTCGACCTCTGAAATTTTATTTTTCTTGTTAGGGGCAATGACCTTGGTCGAGCTAGTGGATGCACACCATGGTTTTCACTTTGTTAGCCGTCTCATTAAAACGAATCAGCCTGCGAAATTAATGTGGATTACAGGATTGATTGCCTTTTTCCTGTCGTCTGTACTTGACAATCTGACTGCTTCCATAGTGATGGTCACTTTATTGCGGAAGCTTGTTTCAGATAAATCTACGCGTATGTATTTTGTTGGCGTAGTGGTAATCGCAGCAAATTCAGGTGGTGCTTGGTCGCCCATAGGTGATGTGACGACAACGATGTTGTGGATTGGGGGACAAATATCTGCTTTAGGTATCATAAAGACTTTATTTATTCCATCATTGATTTCACTTATTGTTCCCTTAGCTGTAGCTGCGTATTGGGTTAGAAATAATAAACTTGGGTCCTTTCTCCATCAAGTAGAACTTTCTCTGGAGGAAGATCGACACGGTAAAATCATGTTGGCCGCCGGTATAACCAGCCTATTAGGTGTTCCCATTTTTAAAACAATAACCCACCTTCCTCCTTATATGGGGATCTTATTAGCATTAGGTTTGGTGTGGATTTTGTCCGAATTTTTGCATTCAGATAAAGACGAAGCAACCAAGAAACCATATACGGTAGGTCATGCTTTAACTAAAATCGACACATCCAGTGTCTTGTTCTTCTTGGGTATTTTGTTGGCTATCGGTGCATTGGAATCCTTTGGATATTTAACGCAATTGGCCGTTGTTTTGGAGCAGACTTTTGGAAATCAATATGTCATTGTTTCTTTAATTGGTCTTGCTTCTTCGGTCGTTGACAATGTGCCGTTAGTCGCTGCGACGATGGGGATGTATTCGCTGGCCGATTTCCCAATGGATCATGCCATGTGGGAGTTTTTAGCTTTTTGTGCTGGAACCGGTGGAAGTATCTTGATTATTGGATCTGCTGCAGGCGTTGCAGTGATGGGTATGGAGCAGATTGAATTCGGTTGGTACGCGAAAAAAATAGGTATCCTTGCCTTGCTCGGATATGTTGCCGGAGCTTTGACCTATATTTTATTGCATTAAAATCGAACGTGAACGCGCGCCGCATAATACGTAGGTGTGACGATCGGATCCCATTCAAAAGCACTCTGATGGAGTGCTTTTTTTAGTTTAGGATAAACCCAATAGGCCACTTCAGCAGAAGCAATTCCCACTGCGGCACCCATGAACACATCGGATGCCCAATGTTCATTATTGGCCATGCGTAAAATACCTGTTGTTGTCGCTAGCGCATACCCTGTTATCGCGATGCCTGGATGTTCTTCCCAATATTCTTTAGCTAACGCATGTGCTCCAAAAAACGCCGTCGTCGTATGTCCAGATGGAAAACTATAAGGCTCGCCATTGGGTCTCGTCTCATTCACGACATATTTCATTGTCTTTGCTGTCACAAAATATATGCCAGTTCCCAAGACAAATAAGGCTGCCTGATCTTTTGGTTGGCTTTTTGTCTTCAGTCCCAACAAGTGGGATCCAATGTTGATTAGCGTAGGTGTATATTGTAAATAATCATCCGCTGAGGTTTTGAAATCAGCGAGATGCTTACTTCTGAAATCGCTTTGGGCGGTGTGAGAAAAGTCGTTATATACCAAAGCGCTTGTGGTTGCAAGGGCTGCGGCTGCTTTCCAGCCCCTTTTGACCTTCGATTGACCGATCGACTGAAGACTGATGAATAGGCAAAGGATGGTGAATAGCTTATTTTTCATTCAAAAGTGTTTGAATCGTTTTTTCAAATTCCTGTGTCCAATCGGTGTAGTAAACACCTGTACCTGGCCCTGAAAATCCGGTATGAATTTCACGCACGATTCCCTTTTTGTCGATAATAAAAGTGGTCGGGTAGCCGTTAATTTTATGCAACATGGGAAGTACTTGGGCGATTGTTTCATCGCTAGGTGTTCCGGCAAAAACCATCTCGTAGTCAATGCCAATCTTCTTTTTGAAATTGGTAATTTTAGGCCCAGAAACCGCGATGTCCGGTGAATATTCAAAAGCCATGCCGATTACTTCGACGCCTTTGCTTTGGTATTTGCGGTAAAATGGAGCTAGGTAGCGAGATTCATCTAGGCAGTTAGGGCACCAGGATCCCATTAATTCAATGATCACGACTTTGTTTTGGTAACGAGCATCGTTTAGACTGATGCTTCGTCCGTCTGGAGTGGGTAGATTGAAAGAAACCCGGTCAAAACCTGGTTTTAGATAAGTTAATTTCTTTAAATCTGGCAGGCTAGCTTTCTCATCTTTTTGGGCAATCATATTTCGTTTACCTGCCAATCCAGAAAAGAATAATCCTTCAATTTTAGTATTGGTTATTTTAGTTTTGAAAAGGTAAACACCGCTTCCGTCAAAGTAGCTTAGGAAAAGACTGTCTGCAATGACATTTCCTTGCAAAAATCGGTAGTCACCACTCGTCTTTAAGACAGTACCAGTTACTTTATTTCCTTGTTGGTTTAACACTAAAACGCCAGGACTATGGTTGGTTTCATCTGTCCAAAAATCTGCACTGTATTTTCCAGTGACATTCAACTTGGATGGCTTTGATGTTAAGAATCGCTGCGTAGATCCAGCTGATGCTTGAAAAGGGATTCGATAGACCGCTTTTCCGTTTCGTTTTTTTGTCCAATAACCTGTTAGTTTATTCGCTCCGTTCAATGCGCCAGTAATTTCAGAATCATATAGATCAAAAGGGATGACTAACGAATCGCCTCGAAAATAGGATTCACCTAAATTGAATTTTTCAGCTCCATTTTGAAGGTTGATGTTAAATCGTTTTTCAGCACTGCCTTTCTGGATGATTAGATTGAAGGGTAGTGCGCCACCTAAATGACTCAATTCACCCCTCCAAGGGCCAAAAATTGGGTTTTGGGCGAACGAAATTAATGGAAAAAGGAGTAGGAGAAGAAGGCGCATAGTTATAAAATTTGTCAACAAATATAGGGCTAAATCTTGTGGACAAAAAAATACGCGGTGGAGCACAAATTTCGTTGAACCCCGAGAGATTAATTTGTAAATTTGAATTTATGTCTGAACAAACCTACCATACCTCCGTCATGTTGTCTGAATGCATCGAAGGACTCGCGATACGTCCCGATGGAATTTATGTCGATGTGACCTTCGGGGGAGGAGGTCATTCCAAAGAAATTTTATCCAAATTAGGGCCTGATGGTCGGCTATTAGCCTTCGATCAAGATCCCGATGCCTGGAATCAGGCAGAGAAAATTGATGATGATCGGTTGACATTGATAACGGCCAACTTCCGTTATTTGGAAAAATATTTACGTTTGCATGGCGTGAAGCAGGTGGATGGAATTCTGGCCGACTTTGGTGTGTCATCATACCAATTGGATGCTGCTTCTCGCGGTTTCTCCACTCGTTTTGATGGTCCGTTAGATATGCGCATGGGTCCTTCGGCTTCGATGGATGCTAAAGATGTCTTGAATGGGTATTCGGCAGAGCAATTGCAGCGAATTTTTGGGATGTATGGGGAGATTAAAAATGCACGGACTTTGGCACAAGCTGTCATTCAGGCTCGGACTCAAAAGTCTCTTGAAACGACTTCGGAATTCAAAGAAATTCTTTTTAAATTAGCTCCAAGAGGCAAGGAATTTAAGTATTTCGCACAGGCATTTCAGGCAGTGCGTATCGAGGTGAATCAAGAATTGCAGGTGATTGAGGAGTTTTTAGCCCAGGCACCATCGGTGCTTAACGTAGAGGGACGCTTGTGTGTGATGTCTTTTCATTCCTTGGAGGACCGTTTAGTGAAAAATTTTATCAAAACAGGAGACTGTTTTGGCAAAGAAGATAAAGATATGTTTGGGGTGGTGCATAAACCGCTTGCGTCAGAAATACGTAAGCCCATTACCGCAAGCCCGGAAGAATTAAAGGCAAATCCGCGCTCGCGCAGTGCCAAATTAAGAATCGCAAGTAAATTATAACATGGCTAGTTCCTTAGAAACTGAAGCAAAAGAAAAAGAAAAAACCACGTCTACTCCGAAAGAGAGCCCGATGGAAATGCTTTTCAATATAGACTCCCTCACCGGTGGTCAAATGCCCATGGAGCTTGTTAAACGAATTACGTTTGTGGCAGGCTTAATTTTGATTTACATCTATTACACGATGCTTGCTGAAGGGCGCATGCACCAAATCGTGACCACAAAACAAGAGTTAGAAGAAATTAGGGCGGATTATACGACGCAAAAGGCCGACTACATGAAGGTTGGCAAGCAGAGTTACCTCGCCATCGCGATGCGAAGGTACGGGCTTGAAGTTAGCCTAACTCCACCCATTAAAGTAGTTGCAGATCCCGTTAAAGAATAATTGATATGGCCGCACCGAAGCGACAAAACATCCGGCAAAACATTACGTTCCGTTTTCGGATTTTCTTTATCATCATGCTAGCGGCGTTCTTGCTGTTAGTGGGAAACTTGTACAAAGTAGTCTTTATTCAAGGCCCAGAATTGCGTGAAGAGGCGTCTTCTATTTACATCAAAGAGCGGATGGTCGAAGCTACGCGCGGTAATATTTATTCCGACGATGGAAGTTTATTGGCAACTTCTTTGCCTAAATACCGATTGGGTATGGATCCTTCCGTGTATAACAAATCGACCAAAGCGGAGAAACTATTTACGGCACATGTGCGCGAATTGGCGGAACATTTGGCCAACTTCTTTAAGGATCGCACGGCGGATGAGTATTATGATAAAATCGTTTCTGCAAAGAAAAATAAGCGAACCTACCTGTTGCTAAATAATCGATTACTGGATTATCAGGAACGGAAAGTAGTGATGAATTTTCCTCTTTTCCGTGAAAATAAAAAGTCGCCAGTGAAGACGGGTATCGTATTTGATAAGGTTAATGTTCGTTACGCTCCTTTCGGTCAAATGGCTTACCGGACTGTTGGCTACATGAAGGACAAGGTGAAAGTGGGCCTTGAAGGCGCCTTTGATGAAGAATTACGGGGTATTCCAGGTAAGGGATATTTTGCCAAAATGGATAAAAATACCTGGCGTCCTGTCGAAAATACACCTGAAATAATTCCGCAACGTGGGGTTGATTTGCAGACAACTTTGGATGTAGATATTCAAGATATTGTTGAATTGTCATTAATGAAGGCTTTGGCAGACTTTAAAGGAAATTATGCGACTGCCATTGTCATGGAAACTGCCACGGGTGAAATCAAGGCGATATCGAATTTGACAAAGAATGATAAGTCGCCTACAGGTTATTCAGAATTTGCGAATCATGCCATCGAGGTTTCAGAAAATGACCCAGGTTCCGTATTCAAGTTGCCATCTATGATGGCTATGTTAGAAGAGGCACATTTGCCTTTGACAGATATGGTAACTACTGGCGGGAAATACACGGTATTCAATCGGACGATGTCAGATTCTCATGATTATGGAACGATCACGGTACAGGGGGTAATTGAGCATTCTTCAAACATCGGTACCATTAAATTAATGCAGCGAGTTTTTTCGCAAAAGCAGGCTAAGTACTACGATTATTTGAAAAAATTCCATTTGATTGAACCCTTGGATTTTCAAATTAAACCGCGTTATCATACTCCTAAATTCCCACTTCCTCCTAAATGGGATGCGCTCCAATATATGTGGTCTTCGGTGGGTTATTCCTCCAATTCTTCACCTCTTCACTTGTTGACATTTTACAATGCCATCGCCAATAATGGCTATTGGATTCAACCCATTATCGTTAAAAAAGCGACAATAGGAAATGAAGTCATTACGGATTTTAGAGAGACACAGAAGAAGGATAAGGAACCAATTTGTTCGGCCGAAACCTTGAAAAAAATAAAGATCATGCTAGAAGGCGTGGTGGAACGTGGGACGGGGACCAACTTAAAAGGTACGCCATACGGCATTGCTGGGAAAACGGGTACAGCACAGCGTCGTGTGAATGGACAATACATTAAAGGAACTTACTATGTGTCATTTATTGGGTATTTTCCTGCTAAAAAGCCCAAATATACGATGCTAGTGGCCATGGATAAGCCAGAAGGAAGTTCAGAAGGGACCTATGCCCGCCAGGTGACTGCTCCGGTATTTAAAGATATTGCAGATCATATTTATTCCCGCGACATGAAGTTGCAACGTCGCTTAAGTGGATATTTGCCGGATTCATTAAATAACGCCAAACTTTCGCACATGATTCACCCATTGGATCACGGGGTTTTATATTCAAACTTAGGTTTCCCCAAAGTCGAGGAAGATGGCCGCTGGATTCAATTCTCTTTAGATAAAAAGTCCGTACAAAATGTGCCTGTGAGTTTGTTGCCGAAAGTCGTTCCAAATGTGATGGGTATGAATTTGCGCGATGCGCTTTTTGCATTAGAGAATCGTGGGTTTAAAGTGCGTGCGCAAGGAATGGGTAATGTGACTTCGCAATCAATACCTGCTGGTACTCCGCTTCGAAAAAATGCCCTAATGCTTATTCAATTACACTAGTATGGCTTCATTATTTGAATTATTGCGGGGGGTGAAAGGTGCCCAATTAGTCGGAGCCGATGCAAGTGTTTCCCATTTGTGTTTTGATTCTCGCAAAGCCATAGCTGGCAGCGTGTTTTTTGCCATTCCCGGTACACAAGTGGATGGACATCAATTTTTACCTCAAGTTTATGGACAGGGATGCACAGCTTGGGTGGTTCAGACGTTGCCCACAGATATACCCGCCGACGTAACATGTGTTCTAGTTCCTGATTCAAATGAGGCCTTAGCATTAGCTGCTGGAGAATTTTATGGCAATCCTTCAGCCAAGTTGAATTTAATTGGTATCACGGGTACGAATGGGAAGACCACAAGTGTGACTTTATTGTTTGAACTATTTAAGCAGTTAGGTCATCGCTGTGGATTAATTTCAACCGTTCAAAATAAGATTCAAGATCGTGTTATTCCGGCTACACATACTACACCAGATGCTTTGGCATTAAATAGTCTTTTAGCTGACATGCTAGCGGATGGTTGTACCCATGTGTTTATGGAAGTGAGTTCTCATGCCGTGGTACAGAAACGGATTCATGGGATTTCGTTTAAAGGAGCGATCTTCTCGAATATTACACGTGATCACTTAGATTTCCATGAGACTTTTGATTCGTATATAAAGGCCAAAAAAGGATTTTTTGATGCCTTGCCTGCGGGTTCTTTTGCACTGACAAATGTGGATGATAAGCGTGGGACGGTTATGTTGCAAAATACAGCCGCACGTAAATACAGTTACGGAATTCTGAACACGGCAGATTTTAAAGCAAAGATCAAAGCCAATGTTATATCTGGCTTGCAAGTTGAATTCGATGGTATCGAAATTCATGCACAGCTGATTGGTCTATTTAATGCCTATAATTTGTTGGCGATTTACGCCACAGCCATCCTATTAGGCGAAGATAAAAACGAAGTTTTACTTCAGTTATCGACGTTAAAAACTGCTCCTGGTAGATTTGAGCAGTTGGCTGGCCCAGCCAATAAAATGGCGATTGTTGACTATGCGCACACCCCGGATGCCTTGGAAAATGTATTGAAAACGATACAAGCAATTCGTTCAAAACAGCAACGTATCATTACGGTGGTGGGATGTGGTGGAAATCGCGATGCGGGTAAACGGCCCATTATGGCTGAACTTGCGGCGACCTTAAGTGATGCAGTGGTATTGACTTCTGATAATCCGCGTTTTGAGGACCCAGAGACTATTTTAGACCAAATGGAGGTCGGAGTACCTATTGCCGAACGTGCAAAAGTACATCGGATTTCGGATCGAAAAGAAGCCATTTTTGAAGCGATTAGGACGATTGCTCAACCTGGTGATATCGTTTTAGTAGCTGGGAAAGGCCATGAAACCTATCAAGATATTCAGGGAGTTAAATCGGATTTTGATGATAAGCAAGTGATCGCGGAGGCCTACTCGGCGTAATTTGATTTGGTTCTATTTTTTTGCAATTTTGTTTTTTATACTGTTTTTATAACCTGCAGGCATGTTCTATTACCTCTTCGAATACTTCGACAAGACCTTAAATATTCCAGGAACGGGCGTTTTTCAATACATTACGTTTCGTGCTTTTGCGGCGACAATCACTTCATTGGGAATTGCTGCGATATGGGGAAAAGCGGTTATTCGTCGCTTGCAAATGTTGCAGATTGGGGAAGAAATTCGCGATTTGGGTTTAGAGGGACAGATGGCGAAAAAAGGAACGCCAACGATGGGGGGCTTCATTATTTTGTTGTCATTAATTATCCCAACCTTGCTTTTTGCCAAAGTTACGAATGTCTACATCGTGCTTTTGTTAACTTCGGCCATCTGGCTTGGAGCGGTTGGCTTTGCCGATGATTACATCAAAGTATTCAAGAAAAACAAGGATGGCTTATCGGGCAAATTCAAGATTGTAGGTCAAATTGGCCTCGGATTAATCGTAGGTTTGACCATGTATTTCAATCAGCATATTAAGGTTCGAATCTTTGATAAGGTTCAGATTTTAGCGGATGGGTCACAGGTGCAATCCTTTACTGATTCGAAGTCATTAATGACGACGGTACCTTTTTTAAAGGATAATCAGTTCGATTATAACATGCTTTTGCCGAGTTTCATACCGGATCAATATGTGTGGGTGGTATATGTTTTAGTGGTCATATTCATCATTACGGCGGTTTCAAATGGAGCCAATATTACAGACGGAATTGATGGCTTGGCGGCAGGCACTTCGGTGATTATTGTGTTGACTTTAGCGATCTTAGCTTATGTATCAGGTAACAAAATTTTCTCTCAATACTTGAATGTGATGTTCATTCCGAACTCAGGGGAGTTGGCAATTTTTTGTGCTGCTTTTGTGGGTGCATGCATTGGATTTCTT
>JBEDFG010000045.1:0-9240 GCA_041175285.1 Bacteroidota bacterium
TTCTCTAAACTATGAAATACTTTTTCGCGGTTTGTGACATCAATGCTGATTTCTACGCCCGGATTGTTTTGCAAGAAATCAGTTAAAAAGTAGGGTAAGACATATTTGCCCGTTGACACAATCGAGACTTTCAAACGACCCAATAATTGATCCTTAAACGCCATGGTTTTATAGTTGATGGCATATACTTGATCTATAATTCCCTCCGCAGATTTAGCGATTTCCATCCCAAAATCAGTGATGTATATTTTCTTCCCAATGATTTCAATCAATGGAATTTCAAATTGTGCTTGGAAGTTTTTTATCTGAATAGATACCGCCGGCTGAGTTAAATTTAATTCCTCTGCCGCCTTCGTGATACTCATGGTTTGTACCACCTTGAGATAGATCTGTAATTGATTCAGTGTATAATTCATAAAAGGGTCTAATGTATTTCATTATAAACTTAAATAAAAATTATCTAACTGCATCGTATTATTTTGCAAATAAATAATCAATCAAATGAAAATAGCATTTAAAGGGATCATGTTAGCTCTTCATGTTTTGGGTATTTTATTCGGGTTATATGGTTATTTTCAGTTGGCCGATCCCATCAACGAGAAGCTTACCTTAAGTCTCCTAATTTTTCTTTTATTGAATTTTATCCGGCTCATTCAACAGCCACAATAATCCGCCCACATGTCAAATTTTGAGTTATTAATTTTTAATTTAAAAAATCCCACACTGCTATTTTTCTTATTGGGTGTTGTGGCAAAAATGGTCAAAAGCGACCTAGAAATTCCAAAAGCATCCAAAGGATTTATTGCTCTTTATTTGCTTTTCTCTATTGGTTTTAATGGTGGTTCAGAGTTGGCTGTAACTGGCATAACCTACGAAGTTATCCTTCATTTAATTTTTGGATTTCTGTTGGCAACGCTAATACCCCTTTACGCCTTTTTTATCTTAAAAATTAAATTAAACTCGTATGATGCCGGGGCTATTGCTTCGTCCTATGGATCGGTGAGCGCGGTTACCTTTGTCACCGCTGTTGCATTTTTAGAAATGAACCAGTTAAAGGTTGGCGGCGAAATGGTTGCAGTTATGGCTTCCATGGAATTTCCAGCCATCATCATGGGCGTTATACTCATGAACCTTTTTCCTGAAAGAACGGAAGACACCCCCGTAAAAACACCTTGGCGATCTGCCTTTAAACATTCGTTGACGAATGGAAGTGTACTCATGATTTTTGGAAGTCTACTCATTGGTTTTATTTCTGATTCAAACCAGTCGGTCGGAATTAAACATTTTACCTCCGATATTTTTAAAGGGTTCCTAGCTATTTACCTGTTGGACATGGGGATGGTGGCTGCCAGCCGCTTTTCAGCATTTAAAAAACAGGGGGCATTTTTACTTTGCTTTGCCTTATTTATCCCCCTTCTGAATGGCATACTCACGGCCTATGGGAGTCAGTTTATTACGAATAATGAAGCAAACCGACTCATATTTGCCGTTCTTGCTGCAAGTGCTTCTTACATTGCCGTTCCCGCGGCCATGCGTTTAGTAGCCCCCAAGGCCGACCCCGGAATGTATATTCCCATGGCGCTTGGGGTAACTTTTCCGGTAAACATCACCATTGGAATGCCCTTGTTTTTACAGATCATTCATGGATAGTTTGCACTTATTTTCAGGTCGGCAAATTGTCATCGCCACCAAACATGGCAAGGAGCAGGTCATTGCACCTCGATTAACAAATGAATTAGGTTTGCACTGTTTGGTGCCCGAACAATTTGACACTGATTTATTCGGCACCTTTTCCGGTGAAGTGGATCGAGTGGACACCCCAATGGAAACCGCTAGAAAGAAATGTCAGATGGCCATGGATTTGACTTCAGTGGATTTGGCGATTGCTTCTGAAGGTTCATTTGGTCCACATCCTAGCATCCCATTCATCCCAGCTCACGAAGAATATTTGCTTTTAATCGACAAGAAAAATAAGTGGGAATTCGTCGTTCGAAAGCTAGAAACGAAAACGAATTATCGTCAAATAACGCTTGATTCAACCGATTCGTTATGCGCATTCATGGCACTTACTAAATTCCCTACGCATGCGCTCATTGCCAAGAAAAGTGCCGAAGACCCGACAGACTGTGTCAAAGGGATCATCCAAGAAGACATACTTTTTCATACCGCAGAAACATTGATCGAACGTTTTGGGAAATGCCATGTAGAAACCGATATGCGTGCCATGCACAATCCTACTCGAATGGAGGTAATTGAAGAGATGACTAAGTCTTTGATCCAGCAAATTCAAACAGCATGTCCCACATGTCAAGCGCCTGGATTCCGACTTACAGAATTTATTCGAGGTCTTCCATGTGCCTATTGTGGCGAAGCTACCCGAAGTGTCAAAGCCGAGATTTATACATGCCAAAGTTGTTCCTATACCGAATCTAGGATTCCTGGACATGCTATGTTGAAAGAAGACCCCATGTATTGTGATTATTGTAACCCCTAAATTTTTATGATTACCACTGATGTTTCCATTATTTGCGAGCGCCTGAAGCAGGGAGACCTCATCGGTTTACCTACGGAAACCGTCTATGGTCTTGCCGCAAATGTATTTAACTCAAATGCCGTTTCGCAAATATTTAAAACCAAAAATAGACCGACCTCAAACCCATTAATTGTGCATGTGGCTTCCATTAGTCAGGCCCGCGCCTTAGTAAAACGATTTCCCGAAAAGGCGAATCAACTGGCAAAAGCGTTTTGGCCAGGACCCTTGACAATGGTTCTTCCCAAAAGTCAAACGGTTAGTTCATTGGTCACCGCGAATCAAGAAAACGTAGCCATCCGAATCCCCAATCACCCAACCGCCTTGAGCCTCTTAAATCAATTAGATTTCCCACTGGTAGCTCCAAGCGCAAATCCATTTAATCGAATTAGCCCTACGTCCGCCGAACATGTGGAGTCCTATTTCCCATCCATTTATACGTTGGACGGAGGATCTTGTCAGTCAGGGGTGGAATCTACGATCGTTGGCTTTGAGGGCGATGAAGTCGTATTGATGCGACATGGTGCTTTTTCCATCGAAGACATTGAAGCGTGTGTTGGCCGTATTTTAAATCGAACTTCGGGCTCCGAAAAAGCATTGGTTCCGGGCCAGCATAAAAAACATTATGCCCCAAATTGTGAATTAATTGTCACCTATGAGCCCCTATTTATGCTCAGTGCGATCAAACAAAAGAAGGTGGGGATTCTTTGGTATAAAGCCGTTCAAATCGAAAGTATTCATGTGGATGTAAATAGGGTCCTCGCTCCGAGCGGCGACTTAGCCGAAGCTGCCCAAAATCTCTTTGCCTCGCTCCATACGCTAGATGCCATGGGCCTTGATTTAATTATTGTCGAAAGACTTCCAGCCCACGGACTTGGAATCACAATCAATGATCGTTTGGATCGCGCAGCTACCAAATGAAAAAATACCTTCTCACAAACGCCCTCCTGGTAAACGAAGGGCAACAAAAACATTCAGACGTTCTCATTTCCGGAGAACGCATCGAGCAAATTTCAACCTGTATTAGTGATCCCCACGCCCAGGTCATTGATCTCCATGGAAATTACCTTATTCCAGGCATGATCGATGATCAAGTGCATTTCCGAGATCCCGGCTTAACGTATAAGGCTGATATTCAAACCGAATCCATGGCTGCTATTGCCGGAGGAATCACCTCCTTTATGGACATGCCCAATACCATCCCCAACACGCTAACCCGGGAATTATTGGAAGAAAAGTACCAACGAGCCGCGACAAAATCCATGGCCAATTATTCCTTTTTCATGGGGGTTACTGCGGCGAATTTAGAGGAAGCTTTACGCGTAGACAACGAACATGTTTGTGGAATAACTGACGATGGACTCTATCTGGAAAAACAAGAAATCCTGGCCAGTAACCCCGAATACCTTGAAAAATTATTCGCACGTGCAGAAACCTTGGTTGCCTTGCATAGTGAGGACGATTCAATTATTCGGAGGAATTTGAGTTATTATCACCAACAATACGGAGACGATATTCCGGTCAAATTTCACCCGGCCATTCGTACCGCTGAGGCATGTGAGGCGGCAACCCGGCGGGTATTAGAAATTCAAAAAAAGCACAACAACCGACTTCATTTTTTCCATATCTCCACAGGTGCAGAAGCGAAATTATTTAGCCCTGGCCCGATTGCCGATAAGCGTGTCACGGCGGAAGCCTGTGTACATCATTTGTGTTTTTCGGATGCCGACTACCAATCATTGGGCAGTAAGATCATGTGGAATCCTTCTGTAAAATCCGAGGACGACCGCTTGGAATTATTGAAAGCCATAGAAGATGGACGGATCGATCTCATTGCGACTGACCACGCTCCACATAGCCTCGAGGAAAAAATCGGGAATTATCTGAATATCAAATCAGGGGCTCCTATGGTCCAACATGCCCTTTTAATGCTTTTTGAACTTGTTGGCCGTGGAGAATTATCCTTGACCACCTTAGTTGCGAAAACAAGTCATCGGGTTTCAGATTGCTATCGAATGGTCGATCGCGGTTATATCCGAGAAGGCTATTTTGCCGACCTAGTGGAAGTAGCACCTACGACTCCTTGGTCAGTCACAACAGAATCTCTGCACTTTAAATGTGGTTGGGCGCCGACCGTGGGTCGAACCTTTCAAAATCAAATTAAGCGAACCTTCGTGAGCGGCACGCTTTGTTATGAAGCGGGAAGATTTACATCTGTTCAACCAGGAAAAAGATTACAATTTGCCAAAATTAGATAGTAAGCAAATGCATTATTTTGTCACCGGAATAGGAACCGAAATAGGAAAGACGATTGTCTCCGCCATCGTCACGGAATACCTTCAAGCGGATTATTGGAAACCAGTGCAATCAGGAGATTTGGATTGGACGGACACCATGAAAGTACAAGCATTGATCTCCAATGAACGTACTGTCTTTCATCCGGAATGCCACCGGCTGCAAGCGCCACTTTCCCCTCATGCTTCGGCTGCTTTGGATGGAGTGGAAATTAAACTTTCAGATTTTACATTACCGCAGACATCTAATCATTTAATTGTTGAGGGAGCCGGAGGTTTGATGGTGCCGCTAAATGAGCAAGATGTGATGCTGGATCTCATCCAACAACTTCAAATTCCAGTCATCCTTGTTTCAAGAAATTATCTTGGAAGTATAAATCATACCCTCTTATCGATTGAGGCTTTGAAGCATCGTCAAATTCCGATTGCCGGAATTGTATTTAATGGAGAGCCCAACCCCGCCACCGAATCATTCATCGAAAATGACAGTCATTTGCCCGTTTTATTTCGAGTAGGACAATTCTCGGAAATTACCCGAGAATCCATTCGTCATTTTGCCAATCAGTTAGACAAACACCTGTTCATTTGATAATCCCGAAATTTGCTCGCAACTTCAGGGACTAATTGATCCGATGTCCCCGAATTTATATATAAGTCGATTGCGTTTTTTAGTAGGTTTTTGCTTACTATTTTTCGCACGATCGCATACTCTTTCTGGCCAAAAATTAGGCAGGGGAATTAACCTGGGGAATATGTTCGAAGCCCCTAATGAGACCGCTTGGGGAAATCCATTTAAAGAGGTTTATATCTCACAAATTGCAGAGCTTGGCTTTAACCATATTCGCGTACCCATCCGATGGGATGTGGCTGAACGCACTCAATTAACTCCTCCCTATACCGTCAATCCACAGTTTTTAGCTCGGATTAAATCAGTCGTGGACCTTGCTATCAGCAAGCATCTTTATGTCATCATAAACATGCATCACCACGAGGAATTATTTACAAATCCTTCTGCTGCCAAACCTCGTTTTATCAGCCAATGGCAACAGATTTCATCGTATTTCAAAGACTACGATAATCACTTATATTTTGAGGTTTTGAATGAACCACATGATGCTCTTTCTTCCGCATTATGGAACACTTATTTTGCAGATGCACTAAAAGAAATTCGAAAAACGAATCCTTCACGTAAGGTACTTTTAGGCACGGCTTCCTATGGAGGCACAGGTGGTGTGCGCGATTTAAATCCCCCCAGTGACCCCAACCTGATTTTGAGTTTACATTATTACAACCCATTTAATTTTACTCATCAGGGTGCCGATTGGGCCGGTAATATGGATAAATACATTGGTACTAAATGGGAAGATTTGGCTTGGGAACGAAATCAGGTAATTGCTGATTTTGAATATGCCATCCAGTGGGCGAAAGAAAAAAACATGCCGCTAGATGTAGGCGAATTTGGGAGCTATGAATTAGCGGACATCGATAGTCGAGTGAAATGGACCACCTTCATAGCACGCTGGTTGGAATCCCAAGGAGCGAGCTGGGCCTATTGGGAATATTCAGCCGGTTTTGGAATTTACAATCCATCAACGAACACATTTAACGGTCCACTCGTTGACGCACTCCTAAAAAATCCTCTACACGCAGCTAAGGTCTTACCTACAAAAAATATTTATTCATTAAGCGGGCAATCTGGTTGGAATCTTAATCTAAATTCAGGTGCTGGGGCTAACTTGAATTCGATCGCGGCGGGTTTGCAGGTTATTATGAACAAAGTGACTGGGACCGCTTGGCATATTCAATTAAGTCGGTCAGGCTTTCCCCTCTCGTTCAAAAACCGCTATGTAGTTAAGGTCAAAGCGAAGGCAGACAAACCCATTTCCATCACCTCCTATATGGGCCGATCTTCTAGCCCCTACAATGCCTATAGTTCCTACAACACCCATGCCCTAGAACCTATCGAAAAGGAGTTAACTTTTGTCTTCACGATGGGTGAAGCGTACGATGCGAACGCCCGTTTGGTTTTCGATTTGGGGGCCGACTTAGCAACGGTTCAAATTAATTCCATCCAAGTAGAAGAGGTGCTTGAAGACCTGACGCTCGGAACGGAAGAGCCTACTTACCTAAACTCGGTTTATCCAAATCCCTTTCATCATGCATTGAATGTCAAGGGAGCAGGGGAAAGAATGATAAGGTTGGTCGACATAAAAGGACGGATTCATCACCAGCAGCATATATTGGGTAACGCGACGTTGGATTTTTCATCAATCCCAGCCGGTGCGTATTTAATGCAAATCATTGGCAAAAATCTGGAGACTGAGTCTCATCTGGTTGTCAAAGAATAATTGCTATTTTGGCTGAATATCGCTCGCTCGCTCAAAAACCTGTTGGACCATCCCTTGATCATATGCGTTTGTGCGGACACAACGAAAAGCTACCGGAGTTTTTAATTCGCCGAATAATCGAATCCCCTCGCCCAATAAAACAGGTATCGTCGTGATAGTCATCGTGGAAACTAGATCCGCTTGCAAAAAGGATTGAATGACTTTGCCTCCGTCGAGGTAGAAATGATGATAACCTTGCGTATTCAGGTAAGCGCTCACTTCTTCTAAGGTACCCTGTACCAACTCCGCTTTTCCTTCTAATTCGACGGGTATTTTTTCAAGGGTTTGACTCCAAACAAACACGGGTTTGGTATAGGGCCAAGCCACCCCAAAACTCAATACCGTTTCAAAACTCTTTCGCCCCATCAGTAAGGCATCGACTTGATCCATGAAAGCTTCATATCCCATATCGTTATTTTCAGGCATGGGAAACGTATCTAGAAAGGCGACACCGCCCTTAACATCGGCAATGAATCCATCTAGACTTGTAGCTATAAACACGTGGTGATGTCTGTTCATCGGTGATGCGGTGGTTCAAATGGAACGGAAAATACTAAGTAATAAATACTTGCCATTGCCATTAATCCTAGAAGCAGAACTAGGCACACAAATTGCCAATGGCTGGGTAATTTTGAAGAAATTCTATACGCAACAATCCCTCCTATTGCGTTTAACAGGATATCATCTAGGTCGAAAATACCTAAGTTCAGTACTTTTTGTGTGCATTCAATGGCCAAAGCAAGACTAAAACTTATTAGGGAGATTTGACGAAGCGACACATATTTGCTACTTAATGTATATAAAAATCCAACTGGGAAAAGTAAAACAAGATTCCCTGCCAAATTTAGGCCCGTAATGAGAAGTCCCTTATCTCCCCGAAAATAAGCCATGATCGTTTCGAAAGGAACCCAATTCGCTGGCCCTGTTTGTGTTCCGCCAAAATAAAAACGCATATTCCCCACCAAAACCATGTCCATGTCTTTGAAGACAACGAATTTTAGTAAAAAGAGCAGGTAAATGAAAGCAGTTATTCTTGCTAATTTTTCCATTAGGATAACAAATACAAATTCAAAGGTAAATTAAAATGGGTATTTATTTGAATTTCAGTAAGTTTGGAAACGAGAACCTATTAACCTACATGAAACAATTACAAACACTCGATTACGTCGTATTTCTACTCTATTTTGTTTCCGTCACTAGCTATGGCTATTGGGTGTACCAACGGAAAAAGAAGGCAGAAATTTCGACCAAAGACTTTTTCCTCGCCGAAGGATCCCTGACCTGGTGGGCCATCGGAGCCTCTTTATTAGCCTCGAATATTTCTGCGGAACACTTCATTGGTATGTCCGGCTCCGGATTCGCCATCGGCTTAGCCATCTCCTCCTACGAATGGATGTCGGCCGCCGCTCTCGTGATCGTGGCCATTTTCTTTGTCCCTATCTTCCTGAAGAACAAAATCTATACGATGCCACAGTTTTTGTCGCAACGCTACAACAATACCGTCGCGACAATCATGGCCGTTTTTTGGCTGTTACTCTATGTCTTTGTCAACCTAACTTCGATCCTGTATTTAGGGGCTTTGGCGATTGAAAGCATCACATCCATTCCCTTTTTATATGCCATGATAGGCCTCGCCCTATTTGCCATCTTCATTACTTTGGGTGGTATGAAGGTGATCGGTTACACCGATTTTATCCAGGTGATTGTCTTGATTATTGGTGGATTAGTCGTGACGTATTTGTCTCTCGACATGGTCTCAGATCGCTTTCAAAGTGGCGGTGTTTTCGGAGGTTTGTTGGAGCTTCGCACCCAGGCCGACGACCATTTTCACATGATCTTTTCGGAGGGTGATAAATATTACGACGCGCTTCCCGGTTTTGCCATTTTGTTTGGCGGGATGTGGATCAATAACTTGAATTATTGGGGATGCAATCAATACATCGTTCAAAGGACGCTGGGTGCCGACTTGCCCACGGCTCGTTCCGGGATTTTGTTTGCCGCCTTTTTGAAATTATTGATGCCCTTAATT
>JBEDFG010000046.1:0-9432 GCA_041175285.1 Bacteroidota bacterium
ATTTGAGTAGAGGAAAACCCTATTAATTTTGCCTTATGAAAAAGAAAGAGACTGAAAAGCCAATCGAAGAAGAGATCGTACAAGAGACTGCTGAACAAGAACAGACCGAAGAAACACAAGCGCCAGATGAGTTGGCCGAAATGAAAGAGAAATACCTTCGTTTATATTCAGATTTCGAGAACTTCAGAAAGAGAACGGCGAAGGAGAAAATAGACTTAATTCAAACAGCATCTGCTGGCCTAATCGTAGACCTACTTCCTGTCATTGATGATTATGAGCGTGCATTAGCCAATGCACCAGCTGGAGAAATTTCAGAAGGGATTCAATTGATTTTTGCTAAAATAACAGCTACGCTGCAAGCTAAAGGACTGAAAGAATTACCTGCGAAAGGCGAGGTCTTTGATGCAGAGCTACACGATTGCATCACGCAATTCCCTGCTCCTACTGAGGACGACAAAGGTAAGGTCATGGAGGTAGTTGAAAAAGGATATACATTAAACGAAAAAGTCATTCGCTTCGCAAAAGTGGTGGTTGGTAACTAATTTATATATAATGGCGCAGAAAAGAGATTATTACGAGGTATTAGGCGTATCCAAATCAGCTTCTGAGGAGGAAATCAAAAAGGCATACCGCAAATTAGCGGTCAAATATCACCCAGATAAAAACCCGGACGACAAGGCTTCCGAGGAGAAATTCAAAGAAGCAGCTGAAGCCTATGAAGTATTAAGTAATTCCCAAAAGAAAGCTCAATATGACCGATTTGGTCACGCTGGAATGGGTGGAGCTGCTGGTGGTGGCGGATTTGGAGGCCAAGGGATGAACATGGAAGATATATTCTCTCAGTTTGGAGATATCTTCGGTGGTGGTGGTGACGATAGCCCATTTGGTAGCTTTTTCAACGGAGGTCGCGGAGGTGGCAGACGTCAGCGTAAAGGCACTGATTTGCGTATCAAGTTGAAATTAAACTTGGAAGAGATCGCAAATGGCGTCGAAAAGAAAATCAAGGTAAAACGCCATGTAGCTTGTAAATCTTGCTCAGGTAATGGTTCAAAGAACGGGACTGATTTAAAAACTTGTGGTACTTGCCAAGGATCCGGTCAAGTAAAACGTGTTCAAAATACAATGTTGGGCCAAATGGTCACTTCATCCACCTGCCCTACCTGTAGCGGCGAAGGTAAAAGCGTAGGTGCTAAATGCGACGCATGTTTCGGTGAGGGCCGCGTGCTTGAAGAAGAGATCATCCCGATTAAAATCCCAGCAGGCGTATCCAACGACATGCAATTATCCATGTCAGGCAAAGGAAACGTTCCCCCCCGTGGTGGCGTAGCTGGTGATCTATTAATCGTTATTGAAGAGGAACCACACGAAGTCCTACACCGCGATGGAAACAATGTGATTTTTGATCTGTATGTAAGTTTTGTTGACGCAGCGTTAGGTACCTCAGTCGAAGTGCCTACCATTGGCGGAAAAGCTAAAATTACCCTGGAAGCAGGCACACAAGGAGGAAAGATCTTACGCTTAAAAGGCAAAGGGATCAAAGAACTCAATGGTTATTCTGTGGGTGATCAATTAATTCACGTAAATATTTGGACACCGAAAGAGGTCAATAAAGAAGAGCGCGAACTGTTAGAAAAACTACGTGACTCGGCCAACTTCGCCCCGCAACCTGGGAAGTCGGAAAAAGGATTCTTTCACAAAGTGAGAGATATGTTTTCTTAGGAGGTAAGAGGTAAGAGGTGAGAGGTAAGAGGTAAGAGGTAAGAGTACTAAATAAAAATGCCCAGGGAATCCCCTTGGGCATTTTTATTGTTTTTTCAATTCAACTCTCACCTCTTACTTCTCACCTCATAATTCTACTGTACTCTCTCCATCTGCTTCATGAACTTAGCCTCTAACGATTTATACTTCGCTGGAGCCACCTTTGATTCTTTGAATGAGGAAACAATCACATTCATTTCATAGAGGGCGATTTGAATATCACGCTCATGGGCACGAATACCACCAGCTAAGTAGTAATCTAGCGCTTGATCATTGCGATCAATCATGGTCTTAGCCATTTTTAAAGCTTTCGCTTCTTCGCCCATGGCGATGTAAAGGCCAACCATACTCGCCGAAAATTGATCGTAAGGAATCACTTTATTTGGCATTACTTGCTCCAAATGATCCAAAACCTTTTTCCCTAAAGCCATATTTCCTTCACGAACCAATTGGTCCACCAAGCGGTAAGTACCTAAGCGTAAGGTTACACTTGGGATACCCATGTAAAAATCACCATGGTAGTAGATCTTCTCATCATTTAATCCACGCCAATACATCTTATTCAACATATTATCAGCCATGATCTTCGAATTCACAAAACCATCATTAGCACCTTGAATTTTAAATGGCATCAAACGATATGCATATCCCTCCAATTGCATACTTTCTTTTAAACCTAAATACTGATCATTAGGTAAGGTAGCAGCAAAGTAGATTGGGCGTGTCCAACCAGCTAAAGCGTTGTTTGAGATGATCTCCAACTGAATTAACTCTCCTTTAAAGATATTTTTAGATGGCAATTTCCAGGATAAACGATCCGACAAGAATGGCACAAATTCCTTTGGAAACCAATTGGATTGAGCAACCTTCATCGCATTCACCGGGATGACTAAAGAATCAGAAGGGAACGTATTGATCAATTCCCCGCTTTGAGTCTGTGCTTGAATACGTGGATCATCCTTGTGAACTAAATCTAAATAATCAGGCAATGACATCTCTTTGATATTCGGGTTTTCCGAATACATGATTTGGTCATTCACACCCTCTAAAAATTGATCCTTATTAAGAACAATCGGCAAAGGACTAGATTGGTATGTTTGACGCTTCATTTGATCGATGTACCAATCCGTGCCTAACAATGATAAATTACATACACGAACATCCGTACGGAAACCTTCCACTTCTTGGACATACCACAGTGGGAAGGTATCATTGTCTCCACCCGTAAATAAAATGGCATTAGGTGCACATGAATTCAAGAGGTTTTTGGCGAAATCAATTTGGTGATAACGTCCACTACGATCATGATCATCCCAGTTTTGTTGTGCCAAGATAGCTGGTGCTGAGAAACTTAATACGGTCAAAAGGGCCCAACGAACCTGCGGTTGCTTCACAATTAACGATAACCATTCAGCTAATTGCATAACACCCAAACCTGCCCAAATCGCTAAGAAATAAAACGATCCTACATAAATGTAATCCCGCTCACGTGGTTCTACTGGAGGTGAATTTAAGTAAACCACCAAGCCTACTCCTGTCAACACAAACATCATGATGGTCACCAAGAAATCCTTCTCATCCTTGCGGTATAACAAGTAAAATCCAAAAAGAACTAGAATTAACGGCAAATAAAAATAGTTATTACGAGCCTTATTGTTCTTTAATGCATCAGGTAATTTGGAGGTATCCTCAAAGGCATTGATCGCCCATGCATCTTGCTGGTCACTTTCACGACCCACAAAGTTCCAAAGCAAATATCGCATATACATATGCCCCATTTGATGGCTAAACATAAAGCGTAGATTATCACCAAACCCTGGTTTTTGACCCGCAGGAATACCAAGCATATCTTGATACAAAGCGACGTGTTGGCCCGAATTACTCCACACACGCGGCAATAACATTTGTTGGTCCTTCTGATACACATATTCCGGCTTGTGTGTGTAAACCACATACTTGCCATCCTTCATTTTGTAAACTTCTTCCCCTTCTTTGAACTCTTCAATCTGAGCCGTATAAACAGGCCCATACAGCAAGGAACGAGATCCATATTGCTCACGTTTCAAATACTTCAAGAAGTTCAAAATGTTACTTGGATCATTCTCATTGATCGGTGGATTATAGCCCGAACGAACCAATGCAACCGTATACGTTGAATATCCAATCAATAAAAATACAAATGAAAACAATGCCACATTTAATACCTCTTTTCCTGCTTTATACGAATAACGTATTCCCAATACGACTGCCGCCAAAAGCACCAAAAGGAAGAATATAGCTCCCATTCCATAACTCATTCCCAAGCTATTAACAAACTGCAATTCAAACCAAAACGCCATAGATGGCAAGCCTGGAATGATTCCTGAATTAATAATACCAAGAATAAATAAGCCAACTAATACCGCCACAAATCCTCCTTTGTAAGTTGGCTTAGCCTCCTTCTTAAAGTACCACAACAAGGCCAAGGCTGGTAAAGTCACTAAATTTAATAAGTGGACTCCAATGGAAAGGCCAACTAGATAAGCAATGAATAAAATCCAACGATTTGCTTCAGCCTCATTTTCAACTAATTCCCAACGAAATGCTGCCCAAACAACTATCGCTGTAAAGAAAGACGACATGGCATATACCTCGGCTTCAACAGCAGAAAACCAAAACGTATCGGAAAATGTATAGATTAATGAACCAACAGCACCTGAAAGCAATAAAATAATACCCTCTGATTGCGTTAATTCGGCAAACGGCTTGCGTAATACTTTACGACCAATCATCACAATGGTCCAATGCATAAACAGAATCGTTAACGCACTTGACACCACAGACATCATATTGATCCAAAATGCAACGCGAGTGACATCCCCTAAAGCAAGGAATGAAAACATACGACCAAGTAATAAGAATAAGGGTGCTCCTGGAGGATGTGGAACCTGCAATTTATACGCACAAGCAATGAATTCACCACAGTCCCAAAAAGAGGCTGTAGGCTCCACTGTAAGTGTATAAGTAACTAAAGAAATGGCAAAGACAATCCAACCTACGAGGTTATTATTGCGTTTAAATTGCTGCATAAGAAATTAAAATAATGTCAAAAGTAAGTTAAACTCCGCACTCACGGACCTTAAAATTTGTTAATTGAACTGACGAAGAAAACGGACATCATTCTCCGTAAATAGACGTAAATCTTTGATTTGGTATTTCAACATGGTTATCCGCTCGATACCCATACCAAAGGCAAAACCTGAATATTCTTTCGAATCTATACCCACATTTTCCAACACATTCGGATCTACCATCCCAGCACCTGCAATTTCTACCCATCCCGCTTGCTTACACACATTGCAACCATCTCCCTTGCATAAAAGGCACGTAATATCCATCTCTGCACTTGGCTCAGTAAATGGGAAATAAGAAGGACGGAAACGTACTTTGGTATCCTTACCAAACATTTCTTTAGCGAAATGATATAAGGTGTCTTTCAAATCTTTAAAGCTAACTTCCTTATCTACATATAAGCCTTCAACTTGATGAAATAAGCAGTGAGCACGCGCTGAAATTGCCTCGTTACGGAATACGCGACCCGGCATAATCGAGCGAAAAGGTGGCTTCGCATGTTGCATCAAACGAATTTGAACATTCGATGTATGCGTGCGCAATAAAACATCATCTTGAATTTCTCCTTGCCCCTTTTCAATAAAAAAGGTATCCTGCATTTCACGCGCAGGGTGATTTTCTGGAAAATTCAAAGCCGTAAAATTGTAGAAATCAGTTTCAATCTCAGGCCCATCTGAAACCGAAAAACCCATCCGATTGAAAATCTCTAAAATACGTGAACGAACTAAGGTCAACGGGTGTAATGAACCTTGAATCAACGGATCCGACAAAGTCAAATCAGCTGGAATTTCAATGGATTGATCTGAACCTGCAAATTCCTCTTGAGCAGCGGTAAACTTGGCTTCCGCTAAATTCTTTAAGCCATTCAATGCTTGACCTACTTCACGGCGACTTTCAGCAGCCACATCTTTTAAGCCATCAAACAATTCGGCTAAACGACCTTTACGACCCACAAACTGAATACGAAACTGTTCTAACGCGGCAGCATCTGAAATAACAAATGCCTCTATTTCAGACTGAATTGCCTGTATTTTATCCTTCATAATTTAAAATAACTTAAACCCTAACGTCACGTGTGCCGACTGTGGTTTTTGAGAAAAATAGACACCTTCCGGCTTTAATAAATCAGCAGCCAAATCAGTTTGACCTAATTCATACCGAACATCTAAACTAATGCGAGAATAGGTGAAACCTCCACCCACCTGCACCGAATACATAAATCGAGGAATACCCAATTTTCCATATCCATTAAAATAATAGTGAGTTAGCTCCTCTAGATTATCAAAACGAGCATGCCCTAAAGTGCCAACTGGCCCTCCCACGACGTAGAAATTTTTAAATGAATAACCCAATAAAAAAGGTGCATCAATGGTCATGTAATCCGAATCAACTTCCGAATAAACTCCAGATGACGAATTCAACGCAATCATTTTACCTCCACGAGTAGAAAAGGTCATCTCAGGTTGTATGAAAAACTTTTTACCGACCCGCGCATAACCACCAAATGTATATCCTAGCTTGAATTTCGAACTATTCCGAATTAATACAGATTCTCCCTTAAACGAAAAATCTGTTGAATAATTCTGCACATTAACACCACCTTTCAAACCAATAGACAACCAGGAAGGAAGTTTTTGAGCAGAAACAGACAAACTCAGCGAAACAAATAAAAACAAAAAGGATGCTCTCATCTTATAAGATTTTCATTCCCAAGGTAGCCTGAAAGGAACTCGCTTTTTGAGAAAAATTAACACCAGAAGGCAATGGAACCGTTTTAGACAAATCCGTCAAATTACTTTCATAACGCACATCTAGTGTGAAACCCAGCAAATCTATCCCCGCTCCTGCGGTGTATGAGAAATAGGCATTGGTTATAGCGTTAGAAATAGAATTATTAGCTGACAAAAATTGATTGAATGTACTATTGGGAGTCATGCTATACGAAGCAACAGGGCCTGCCATGACATGTAAGGGTCCTAAACGGTATCCCAACATTAATGGAATATCAATACTTGTATATCCAATTTCCACTTTTTTATCTAATCCGAGTGCCGCATTAAGTACATTAACTTTGGCATATTTAACACCGGCTAATAACTCCGGCTGAACGAAAACACGTCTACCTAATCGAGCATAAATTCCTGCCACATAACCGTTTTTGGCGGTCATGCTTTTTGCGATGTAATCTGAAGCACCATTCACCGACAAGCCATCCAATGTCAAGTTGGTCAAACTAACCCCTCCTTTAATCCCCAAACGGAAAAAATTACCCGTTGCCTTACGAACTGGCATCAATAATTGTCCCCGTAATGGAACCACAAAAATGAATGAAAGTAAAAGAAGGCCAATAACCTTACCTGGGTTCCTCATGAACGAAAACGGTTTAAGTCAATTAAGTTGTAAAATTATCCTTTTTCATTCAAAAAAAAAGGAAAAACCAACGAAAAGCGTAATTTTGAAACCAAATAAAATCACACGTGGCTAAAGCTAAAACTTCCTTTTTTTGTCAATCCTGCGGACACAACGCACCCAAATGGTTAGGCAAATGTCCTTCATGCGGAGAATGGAATACGTTCGTGGAAGAATTAGTGGAAGTTAGCTCACACCCAGCAGAGGTATGGAAAACCAAAACCTCTGCCCGCTCCAAGCCTCAACCCAAATTATTACAAGAGGTCGACTTCGAAAACACCCCAAAAATACCTTGCTCAGATACCGAATTCAGTCGGGTTTTAGGCGGCGGAATTGTACCCGGAAGTTTGGTATTAATAGGTGGAGAACCTGGAATTGGCAAATCAACCCTCTTACTTCAAGTCGCACTTTCCCTGAGTGGCACTAAAGTTTTATATGTCACTGGAGAAGAATCCGAACAACAAATCAAACTTCGCGCTGACAGACTCGAGAAAAAATCAGATAGCTTATACATTCTAACTGAAACAAATACGCAGGCAATATTTAAACATTTGGTTGACCTAGAACCTGAATTAATCATCGTAGATTCTATTCAAACGCTATTTTCAGACCAAATCGAATCAGGCCCAGGTTCAGTTTCTCAAATCCGTGAATGTGCATTGGAACTAATGCGCTTCGCCAAAGAATCCAATACCCCGATATTTTTAGTTGGCCATATCACCAAAGAAGGATCCATCGCCGGACCTAAAGTACTCGAACACTTAGTAGATACGGTCCTACAGTTTGAAGGGGATCGACACATGATTTACAGAATCCTTCGGACGACAAAGAATCGATTTGGCAGTACATCTGAATTAGGTATCTATGAAATGCTTGGTTCTGGCTTACGTGCGGTTACAAATCCTTCCGAAATCTTATTATCCCAACGAGATGAACCGGCTTCTGGTGTAGCCATCGGTACATTAATGGAAGGAAACCGCCCCCTATTGGTTGAAATTCAATCTTTAGTGTCAACTACCTCTTACGGTACAGCCCAAAGAACAGCTAACGGTTACGATGGCAAACGTCTAAATATGCTTTTAGCAGTCATCGAGAAACGTGGAGGTTATAAGTTGAGTTCACAAGATGTATTCTTGAATATTACCGGTGGAATTCGTGTGGATGATCCTGCCTTGGATTTGGCAACCTGTCTATCCGTGGTTTCATCTTATGAAGACAAAATCATCGACTCCTCGAAATGCTTTGCTGCTGAAGTGGGTTTAGGTGGCGAATTAAGATCGGTGACGCGAATAGACCAACGAATCGCTGAGGCGGAAAAACTGGGATTCAAAGAAATTTGGATTTCGAAGTATAATTTGAAAGGCTTGAATTACAAACCTAAAAGCATTCAGATTAAATCTGCTGCTAGCTTAATGGATGTTATTATGAGCATCTGGCGCCAAAACTAGCCTCCGGATATGTAACTCTAACTAAATGTAAGCCATGTGCAGGTACTGCCCGACCGGCTTCTTGTCGGCTTTTTGATTCCAAAATCCGTTTCAAATCAGCTGCCGTCCATTTTCCCATACCGATTTCCATGAGGGTTCCTACAATGGCTCGAACCATCCCGCGCAAAAAGCGATTGCCTTCTATCGTAAAGATTAAATTATCCCCATCTACCTCCCAAAAAGCACGCATAATCGTACATTCAAAGGTATTTACCTCCGTTTTCACTTTCGAAAAACACTGAAAATCCGTGTGAGTTAAGAGTAATTTGGCCGCTTCATTCATCGACACTACATCCAAATCCGCCTCATACCAATACGCAAAATCGCGTAAAAAAGGATCTTTATGACGGGTAATTCGGTATTCATAGGTACGTGAAGTCGCATCAAAACGCGCATGAAAATCATCCGCAACCCGGAAAATGGCTTGAGCAGTCAATGCCGGTGAAAGCATGCGATTCAACCGGTAAATTAAATTTGAATCTATGTTTAATGACGTATCAAAATGGGCAATTTGATGTACCGCATGCACACCTGTATCTGTCCGACCACTTCCTGTGATCGCAACTGTTTCTCCCAATAAAAGACTCAATTTTTCCTCTAATTCCGCTTGCACACTGGGTGCATTCGGCTGGATCTGATATCCATGAAACGAGCCGCCATCATAAGC
>JBEDFG010000047.1:0-9054 GCA_041175285.1 Bacteroidota bacterium
AATCAGCATATTAAGGTTCGAATCTTTGATAAGGTTCAGATTTTAGCGGATGGGTCACAGGTGCAATCCTTTACGGATTCGAAGTCATTAATGACGACGGTTCCTTTTTTGAAGGATAATCAGTTCGATTACAACATGCTTTTGCCGAGTTTTATACCCGATCAATATGTGTGGGTGGTATATGTTTTAGTGGTCATTTTCATCATAACGGCGGTTTCAAATGGAGCCAATATTACAGACGGAATTGATGGCTTGGCAGCAGGTACTTCGGTGATTATTGTGTTGACCTTGGCGATTTTAGCTTACGTATCAGGTAATAAAATTTTCTCTCAATACTTGAATGTGATGTTCATTCCGAACTCAGGGGAGTTGGCAATTTTTTGTGCTGCTTTTGTGGGTGCATGCATTGGATTTCTTTTTGTGGGTGCATGCATTGGATTTCTTTGGTATAATGCATATCCCGCTCAGGTATTTATGGGCGACACAGGAAGTTTGATGCTGGGTGGTGTGATTGCCACACTTGCGATTGTAATTCGCAAAGAGATGTTGATCCCTGTTTTATGTGGAATCTTTTTGATTGAGAATTTATCCGTGATCATTCAAGTAGGATATTTTAAATACACCAAAAAGAAATATGGAGAGGGGCGTCGCATCTTTTTAATGTCGCCTTTGCACCATCATTTTCAAAAGAAAAATTACCATGAGTCGAAGATTGTTACCCGCTTTTTAATCGTGGGAATCATTCTAGCCATTATATCATTAGTTACTTTAAAATTGCGTTAAGCAAAATTATTTTGAGTCAAATTCGCCTATTCCCTCGTTCAAATTCTTTTCAAGAACAGATTCCGTTGCCTTCGTCTAAATCCGAAAGTAACCGAGCGCTTATCATCAATGCCCTTGCGGGAGGCGATGTAAGCCAATTGTCGAATTTGGCAGAAGCACGCGACACGCAAACCATGATTCGCTTATTGGCAGATGCCTCCAACCCCATCGCTGATGTGTTGGATGCTGGGACAACGATGCGGTTTTTGACTGCTTATTATGCAGTTACTGGCGCAACGAAGCAAATGACAGGAACACCGCGTATGTGTGAAAGACCCATCGGGATTTTAGTTGATGCGTTGCGGACGTTAGGGGCTGAAATCACTTATTTAAAAAATGAGGGATATCCTCCATTGCAATTGAATGGCTTTACATATTTAGGTTCGCGTAATTTGGCTATTCGAGGCGATGTAAGTTCGCAGTTTATCTCTGCGATTTTAATGATTTCACCTTTGTTACCTGAAGGTATTTGTTTGCAAATTACGGGGTCATTAGGATCGAAGCCTTACGTGGAAATGACGTTAGCACAGATGCGTCAGTTTGGAATTGAAGCACATGCGGACTGGTCAAAAGGTGTCATCGATATTCCAGCACAAAATTATCAATCGGCTCATTTTGCCGTAGAGTCAGATTGGTCTGGTGCTAGTTACTGGTATTCCATGGTTGCTTTGTCTCCATTTGAAGATAGTTCATTGGAGTTATTGGGATTGAAGGAAGATTCCTTGCAAGGTGACTCAGCGATTCGTGATATTATGTTGCCCCTGGGCGTAAAAAGCACGTTTACTGGCCGAGGGTACCTATTGACCAAGTGTGAAGCGGTCAGTGAATTAACATGGGATTTTACAGATTGTCCAGACTTAGCACAAACGATTTGCGTGGTCGCTGCGGCTAAAAACATCACCATGCATTTGACTGGTTTAGAGTCGTTGAAGGTGAAGGAAACAGATCGTGTTTTAGCTTTACAAAATGAATTAGTCAAAATAGGTGCTCGCTTAAATGAAGTAGAGCCAAATCATTTATATACCGTTTCAGGTACTTTTGAAACGGAGGGTTCCTGCCCTGAAATTGAAACTTATGATGATCACCGCATGGCGATGGCTTTTGCGCCAATAGGTTTATTGCGCGAAATAGTCATTCATGATCCAGGTGTTGTTGCGAAGTCCTATCCAAGTTTCTGGGGACATGTGGATTTGTTAATGAAATCATCTACTAACTAATAAATTACCTTCATTTATCAGGAAACTGAATACAAGAAGTCGAATTTTTTCGTAGAATTGTTGGATCGGTAAACGCTGCCGGGGTTGAAAACCCCGGCAGCGTTACCCCAAACAACCTCTTATGAAAAAACATATTTTACTACTCGCATTGCTGTCCCCAATCACCCTATTTGCCCAGAAAACGCTATTATACTGTGGTAAAATGGTCGATGTGAAGGCCGGAAAAGTACAAACTGCCTATACCATTGTCGTGGAAGGCAAAAAGATTCAAAGTATTCAGGCAGGATATCTCCCTGCAGGTAAAACAGATCGAATTATTGATTTGAAGAACAAAACGGTTTTACCCGGATTGATTGACATGCACGTACATCTCGAAAGTGAAACAAACCCAAATGCTTATTTGGATCGTTTTACCAAAAATCCAGGCGACGTCGCATATCAAGCACTTGTTCATGCAAAGAAAACGTTGAACGTGGGCTTTACAACCGTTCGTGATTTGGGCGGTTCCCATGTCGTAATCAGTTTGCGTAATGCGATTAATAAAGGAATTGTGGATGGTCCTCGCATCTTCACAGCAGGAGTTTCAATCGGTTCTACCGGTGGGCACGCGGATGACGCCAATGGTTTAAATGAAACATTCAAAAAGGATTTAGGACCCGAAGATGGTGTAGTCAATGGGCTGACGGATGCAGCGAAAGCTGTTCGTCAGCGTTATAAAGAAGGTTCTGATTTGATTAAAATTACAGCCACAGGGGGCGTTTTAAGTTATGCCAAAGATGGTATGGGAGCCCAATTTACCGAAGAAGAAGTTCGAGCCATCGTTCAAACAGCGAAGGATTATGGATTTAAAGTTGCAGCTCATGCCCATGGCGCTGAAGGTATGAAACGCGCAGTATTGGGCGGAGTTAGTTCTATTGAGCATGGAACTTATATGACTCCTGAGGTGATGGAATTAATGAAAGCACACGGGACATATTATGTTCCCACTGTCATCGCAGGACGTTCGGTAGCAGATTCAGCCAAGATTCCGAATTATTATCCTGAAATGGTGAAGAAAAAGGCGGAAGCCATTGGGCCAATCATTCAGTCAACATTTGGTAAAGCGTACAAAGCAGGTGTTAAAATTGCATTTGGCACAGATGCGGGCGTTTTTGGTCATGGGAAAAACCTACATGAATTCATTTTAATGCACGAAGCAGGTATGCCAGCGATGGAAGCAATTCAATCGGCAACGGTGGCTGCTGCTGATTTGTTAGGTCAATCAGATACAATTGGTTCTATTGAAGTTGGTAAATTTGCCGACATCGTCGCGGTCGACGGAGATCCCACGCAGCACATGGAAGATATTTTGAAAATGAAGTTTGTGATGCGCGAAGGCAAAGTCTACAAACAAGATTAAAAAAAAAGCCCGAATGAAAATTCGGGCTTTTTTTTATTTCTAATTTCTATCGTTGTAAAGCTACGCTCTTCGATTTTACGAATTCAAATCCGCCAAACAAAACGGCCGAAAAGACAAATTGACTCAAGATTGCATTCTTTAAAAAAGGAAGTGCGTTGGCATAACATGTAATAAGGCCAGAAAAATCTTTGGTATAAACCACGGCATTACCTGCTGCGAAACCATATCCGATTGCATCTCCCGCCCAAACTGCGAAATTTGATAGGATGAAAAATCCTAAAACAGTGGCTACATTTCCACCTATAAATCCACCGAATGATTTGATGCGAGAACCGATGAAGGGTACGAGAGCGAGAAGGCCAACTTGCACGAAGTCGATTCCCCAAGAGAAGCCATTAAAATATTGGCTGTAGAAAACATTATTCAAAACCATATTCGAAATCCAGATGGGTAAAATCGTCCATAAAATGGCTTGATATCGATTTGAAATATAGGCGCCTGCGAACAATGCCATCGAGGCAATTGGGGAAAAATTTGCCCAAGCAGGGTTAAATACAACTAAAAATCGGCTAGCGATTGCGAAGGCTAAAAATCCCATTAGGATCATTGTGCGCTTTGTCATTGGATATTTCTTTATTTGCGAGGGTAAATAATTTCCAAAGGTAAAACAAAAGCCGTAATTTTACCCATTCTATTCCAATTTATGTACAAAGCGTTGCCTTCCATCGGTTTATTAGGAGGCGGTCAATTAGGCCGCATGCTACTACAGGCCGCCATTGATCTAGACCTACAAATCGCATGTCTTGATCCAGATGCGGAAGCGTCATGTCACCAGTTGACTCCAGATTTCCAGCAAGGTTCTTTTCAGGATTACGAAACAGTATACCAATTTGGTCAGAAATACGATGTAATCAGTATCGAGATTGAACATGTCAATATTGAAGCATTAAAGCAATTGGAATCAGAAGGTAAAAAGGTTTACCCTCAACCGCATTTACTGCAGATGATTCAGGACAAACGCTTGCAAAAGCAGTTTTTTAAGGATCATGGATTCCCAACCGCTGATTTTGTTTTGACTGACAATCAGGCTTCTTTAAGCCAACATATTGATTTTCTTCCTGCTTTCCACAAATTGGGAAAAGGAGGCTACGATGGGAAAGGAGTGCAATATATTGCGGATGCCGCAAGTGTATCCAAAGGTTTTGATTCCCCAGGTTTACTAGAAAAGGCAGTAGATTTTGAAAAGGAATTAGCCGTAATTGTTGCTCGAAATCCGCAAGGAGAAACAGCTGTTTTTCCTGCAGTTGAAATGGTTTTCCATCCGGAGCAAAATCTAGTTGAGTTTTTGTTTTCGCCGGCAGAAATTACAACAAGTATCGAACAGCAAGCAGAAAAGATTGCTGTGGATTTAATCAATAAATTAGAGTTAGTCGGGGTCTTAGCGGTCGAAATGTTTTTGACAAAAGATGGTCAGGTCTTAATTAACGAGATTGCCCCACGTCCACATAATTCGGGACATCAAACGATACGAGGGAACGAAAGTTCACAATATGAGCAGCATTTACGGGCGATAACAGGCTTGCCTTTAGGAAGCACTAAATCATTTGGATTCTCTGGCATGTTGAACCTGCTAGGTGCTGAAGGTTTTTCAGGACCTGCGAAATATGAAGGCCTGACAGATATTTTGGCAATCCCAGGTGTTTTCCCATTTTTATATGGGAAAAAAATTACGAAACCGTTCCGTAAAATGGGACATATTACGATTTTAGGCGATTCGAAAGACGCCATTATTGACAAAGCAAATCAAGTTAAAAACCTAATCCGCGTGATTAGTTAAACGTTGAAATATGGTCGGAATTATCATGGGAAGCAGCTCTGATCTGCCTGTAATGCAAGACGCTATTCAAGTGTGCAAAGATTTCGGTATCCCTTATGAGGTGGATATCGTTTCTGCACACCGGACACCTGTAAAGATGTTGGACTACGCGCAAAATGCTCAAAAGCGAGGTGTTCAAGTGATTATTGCCGGTGCTGGTGGTGCCGCGCATTTACCAGGTATGATCGCCTCAGCTACAATCTTACCAGTCATTGGAGTTCCTGTTAAGTCATCCAATTCGATCGATGGCTGGGATTCAATCTTATCTATTTTACAAATGCCAAACGGTGTTCCCGTAGCAACTGTAGCTTTAAATGCATCCAAAAATGCGGGCTTATTGGCCATGCAAATTTTGGCATTAGCTAATGGAGATCTGTCAGCGAAGTTGGCAGCATATAAAATTGAGTTGGAAGAAAAGGTGGCAGAGATGAGCCAACAAACAAAATCAGCGATTAAATAATCTATGAAGAATCCATTTTCATTTTTGAAGGAAAGTTCGAGTTCTAATTTGCCTGTGATAACGCTGATGATTTTATTGGCGACATTGGCGGGTCTTGTTTTTGTAGGTTATGAGCATTTTTTAGGGCCGCAAACAGATCAACTAGTAAAGGCTGAAAAGCCTTTGGAAGAAGATGAAACCTATTTGGGTGATGTGGCTACGAGCATGGTAGTTGATTCGACCATGGATATTTCTCCCGATACGACGAAGGCGCCAGATACTACATCCGTAGATTTAGCTCAGCAAAAGAAGGAAGCAGAAGCCGAAATTGTTCCGGCAGAACCTGTGGTGGCCGAGCCAGCTGGGAAGTCATATAGTTACCAATCTACGAGTGGTGAAACGGCTGCATCGATAGCGACACGTTTTGGCTTAACGGAGGATCAGGTGAAAGCAATGAATCCGGGTGGGGTTAAGTCAGGTGCCAAAGTGAAGGTTAAAATTCAGGCAATGCATACAGTTGGCCCTGGCGATGTATTGCGTGTTGTGGCGGAAAAATATAAGGTTTCCAAAAAGTCTTTGATGGAGGCGAATCACAAGAAAGAAGACATTACGCTTCGCGGGGAGCAATTGGTGATTCCGTTAAAATAATGCGTTATTTTTGGGTCATTTGCTTGCTGTCTTTGCCTTGGATTTCGAAGGGGCAAGAAGTCGATTCTACCCAAATCATTTGTCGGCCTAAAACCATTGCCTCCCTCCGTGTGCGTGATTTGCTTGCTATGTACCGTCAGCGTGATACGCTGCGAGATCACCGAGCTTCTGGTCAAATGCAATTGCGTATCAATGGACAAGAAGTCTTTCCTGCTGACACAATTTCTAATTTATATTTAGCGAGTTTAAATGCAGATTACCCTGCATTGGATTCGCTCTATGCTTCTTATTTGCAGACGGAAGTCTTTGCCTTTACTTCGCAAAAAGATTCCTTATTACAGCATATTCGTGCGAAAGGCTGGTCCATGCGTTATGTTCAGGCGAGTCGTAATCTAAAACGCCAACAGCAATTGAATGCTTCCGGGCGTTCCCAGGTGCTGCTATCCTTTCATAATTTTAATTTAGCTGCGGATGTTGGTTTATATTCGAGAGGGAGGTATTTGCGTCGAAGTACAAGGTACACGCAGATGGGCCAAGAAGCTAAATCGCTCGGCTTGTTTTGGGGAGGAGATTTTATCGGGTTCCCGGATCCGGGTCACGTACAACGATTTGCAAATAGTGCATCTTTAGTGAAGCAATATCCCTTAGTAGCCTTTGAGTTTGAAAAATATCGCGATCATTACGAGCGGATTTATGCGATGGGTCGGCCGGAATTTGTACAGGATACGAAGCAATTATTGGTTATTTTAAATAGTTTAAAAGTAGGCCAAGTATGTGCATGTCAATATGCGCTAATGCCCCCTCAGAATTTAACGTATTCGGAGTCGGCCAATGTCATTGCTGACACTCAGTCAGGATGGGTGTACCTGCAGCCACGTGGAGGAAATGGGTATTATTATGCGTTAGGACGCTGGGAATTCGCGACTAAAAAGTAAAAGAATAGCCACGTAAAAATTCATCGATTTTCATCTTCTTTTTTCCTTCCATTTGCCATTCGAGGATATTGATGTATCCATTCGCGCAACCTACACGTAAAAATGTTTTTTGGTCGGTGTCCCAAATACCAATCCCTAAATCAGGAATCACTTCCGGGTGAAATTCTACGCGGATTACTTTGCAGTTTTTACCTTGGAATTCAGTGTGAGCACTCGGGAATGGATTCATTCCTCGGACGAGATTGACAATTTCTTGCCCAGTTTTGGACCAATGTACTTGTCCGGTCTCTCTATGTAATTTGGGTGCAGCCTTCATCGGACTGCTTTCATCTTGCGGTTGCGGATGAATGTCATTTGCTTGAATGGCTTGGGCAGTTTTGACAACTAGCTTGGCTCCTTTCCGCATGAGACGTTCGTAAAGGTCCCCGGTTGTATCGGTAGGGGAAATGGGTTCTGTTTCTTGGAAGAGTAAATCTCCGGTATCAATTTCGTGTTGTAGAAAGAACGTAGTCACGCCTGTTTCTGTTTCGCCATTGATCACAGCCCAATGTATCGGAGCAGCACCGCGGTAGTTAGGAAGTAGCGATCCGTGTAAGTTGAACGTACCTAATGGAGGTAAGTTCCAGATTACTTCGGGAAGCATACGGAAGGCGACGATGACTTGTAGATCGGGTTTGTATAATGTTAATTCTTCGACAAATGCGGGATCTTTTAACTTTAGGGGTTGAAGCACAGGAAGTCCTTGAGTTTCGGCAAATTGTTTGACTGCGGAGGATTGCAATTGCATGCCTCGGCCGGCTGGTTTGTCGGGAGCGGTGACAACGGCAACGACGTTGAAATTGGCTTGAATGAGTGCCTCCAGGCTGGCAACCGCGAAATCGGGGGTGCCGAAAAATACAATGCGCATCGTGTGATTGGAATGGAAAAAATGTTTTTTGGTATTCCGAAACATTTTTTGATTACCTTTGTGATTCAATAAAAACTGATTACGTGTTAGTTAAACAACATTTATTTTAGTTCTGAATCCGAAACAAAACTACAAATATTTTAAGTAGAACGGTCGGAGGCCGTTCTATTTTGTTTTTAAATACGTACAAAATAATCGCTAAGTTATGGCAAATTTTCAATATTACACGGCAGAGGCACTCGATAAATTAAAGGCAGAATTACACCATCTGAAGATTCAGGGGCGTTCTGACATGGCCAAGCAAATTGCGGAGGCACGGGATAAAGGAGATTTAAGTGAGAATGCAGAATATGATGCGGCTAAGGATGCACAAGGACTTTTGGAATTAAAGATTTCTAAGTTGGAAGCTGTAGTTTCGAATGCACGTGTATTAGATGAGTCTACGATTGATGTAACAAAGGTTTCTATTTATTCGATTGTTAAAATCAAAAATACGAAGACAGGGATGGAAGTAACTTATACGATTGTTTCTGAAGAAGAAGCTGATTTGCGTGCAGGTAAAATTTCTGTTTCTTCGCCGTTTGGTAAAGGTTTATTAGGTAAGCATGTAGGGGAGAAGGCGGAGATTCAAGCGCCAGCTGGAACGATGGAATTTGAAATTATATCGTTGACACGTTAATATTAAATTGATATAGATCTAATCCCGGTCCATTGGATCGGGATTTTTTTATTTCCGCTCGCCAAAAATCGCAGAGCCCACGCGCACGAGTGTTGACCCATGTTCTGCTGCGAGTAGGTAGTCGCCCGACAT